>CAIZGT010000600.1 GCA_903932545.1 uncultured Rhodospirillales bacterium | reverse complement strand
CCGGGGCGCAGGCCTGCCAGCTTGTCACTGGAAGAGAGGTCCCACAGGACGAGGCTTTCGAAAATTGGGTAGCCAAGAAAGCGCATCCCCTCAAAGCCATTGTTGGGCAGGCCTGTGGTGGTGGGTACATCCGCTGCCGTCATCGCGATGCGCAATACCTTCTCGGCATGCGCAGTGAGGGCAACGAGAGACAGCGTGGCGGCGAGCACTAACTTGCGCATCATCGTTCTCCTTTAAAACATCACCAAAGACAGCGGAGGACGCTTCGTTCTTCCGCCCTACCGATTACGACCGCACATCCATGGCTGACCGCAGCCCGTCACTGACCATGTTGAAGCAGATGGACGTCATGAAAATGCACAAACCCGGCAGCATCGCCACGAGCGGCTGGCTGTAAATCGCGGTGCGCAGGGTGTTCAGCATCAGGCCCCATTCTGGCTCTGGCGGCTTGGTTCCGAGGCCAAGGAAAGACAGGCCCGATGCCAGAATCATCGAGACCGAGATCAGGTTCGTCGCATAGACAAAGATCGGCCCGAGCACATTGGGAAGCACATGAACGCGCACAATGGTGAACGCGCCTGCGCCAGAAGCCCGAGCTGATTCGACGTAATCAAGCACGCGGACGGAAGTGGTGACACTCTCCGCCACCCGGATGATCGGTGGGATGAACACCAGCGTCAGTGCCAGCACCGCGTTGAAAATCCCCGCGCCGAGTGCGCCAGAGATTGCCACGGCCAGCAGCACAGACGGGAAGGCGTAAAACACATCGGTCACGCGCATGATCAGCATACCGATCCAGCCACCGGCGAATCCAGCGATAATGCCGAGCACGCCACCGATGGCGAATGCGATTGCAACCGGCGAAATGCCAAGCGTCCAGCTCAGTCGTCCGCCGTAGATCAAGCGCGTGATCATGTCGCGGCCCAGTTCATCTGTGCCGAGAGGATATCCAGGAAAGCCGATGGGCTTGAGGCGGCGCAGCATGCTGCCCTGATAAGGAGAGTGCGGGGCGATCAGTGGTGCCGCAATCATCACGATCAGCATCAGCAACAAAATACCCGCGCAGAACAGCGTGAGCTTGTCACGTTTGAGGCGTTTGAAAACGCCGTCCCAATAGCCTTCTGGTCGCTTGGCGTTCATTAGCGGCGCATCCTTGGGTCAAGCAGCGCCTGGGCCAGATCGACCGCGAGGTTGAGTGCAACGAAGAACATCGAAAGCACCAAAATGGTGGATTGCAGCACGGGAATATCTCGCTGGAAAATCGCATTGTTCAAAAGCATCCCAGTGCCGGGCCACGCAAAGACCGTCTCCACCAGGATCGAGCCACCCATCAGATATCCAAGCTGCAACCCCATCACGGCAAGTGCTTGTGGTGCTGCGTTCTTGACGACATGCAGTATCAAGCCGCCCCGCATCAGCCCTTTACCGCGCAGCGTGGTGATGAAGTCTTGGTTCAGAATATCGCCGACGATCCCGCGCAACGTGCGGGTGACGATGCCCATCGGAATAACGCTGAGCGTGATGGCGGGCAGCACGATATGGCTCAGATGATCCCAGTCTAGCGCCCAAACGCCAGAGCCATCCGGTGATGCACCCATGGATGGCAGCCAGTTCAGCAGCACCGAGAAGATCACAACCATCACCATGCCGAGCCAGTAATGCGGCACTGACACACCTGCGACGGCAACGCCGACCGCAAGACGGTCGATCCAGGTGCCGCGAAATGCGCCGGCAACACTGCCGAATATAATGCCAAGCGGAAAGCCGATGCCGGCTGATGCCAAAGCCAGCACCAGGGTGTTGGTCAACGCGGAATGCAAGTCAGGCCAAATATCGCGCCCGGTTGCGAGTGAACGGCCCAGATCGCCTTGCAGGATGTGGAACAGCCAAATGCCGAACTGCACCGGCAAGGGCTTGTCGAGCCCATAGCTTTCCTTGACCTGTGCGATCACATCGGCAGGCGCGTCGGGCGGCAGAATGGCGTTGATCGGGTCGCCGGGTGCGATGTGCACCAGCAAGAAGCAGAACAACGACACGGCGAGTGCGATCGGTAACGAATAGAGCGCACGGCGGAAAATCGTGGCAATCATGCCATGGCCTCCGCGTGTTGGTGGATACAGCGGGCACGATGCGCGCCGAACTCTCCGTCAAGGCTGGGCACCGCTTCAAGGCACGCTGCAT
>CAIZGT010000599.1 GCA_903932545.1 uncultured Rhodospirillales bacterium | reverse complement strand
GCGCCATTTCTCTGAATCGACATCCACAAAGTCACACACGCTCAACCGCGTGGCGTCGATCCGGTTGAGCACATAGGATGCAACGTTGGAGGAATAGACGAAAACCACATCCGGCTTCACGCCGTCCAACACGTGATCCACATAGCGCGCGAGCCCGGTGTTTTGATAAAACGTCACACTCAGCGGCGCGCCGGTCAGCAAGCCCCGCAAGCAGGTGATTTTCGCCCGCGCCCGATCCAAATGCGCAAAATACGAGGAGGCACAGAGAGCGGCCACCGTTGGCTCATGCTGATAATCCAGCGGATCATCCACCAAGCAGCCCAAGTGAATCTCATAATGCTGCGCCAAATAGCGCAGGATATTCTACGACCGTATTTTCTCGCCCTTGCTCGGCGGATACGGGATTCGCTGGGTCAGAAACAGCAAACTCGGCACGAAATCACCCCGCTGGCTGCTGGGCGGGAGTTACCGTCAGGCTCCGGCTGCTGTCAACGCTACCAGAATGGCAACGCCACCAGGATGGCAACGCTACCAAAACGGCCAGCGTCGTGTGCGATACGCCTCCTGCTCGGCGGTGGGCTTGGGCGCATCGGCCAAAATTGCGGGTCGATTGGCGAACACCTCAGGATTGGACCAGCAATCGACCCGCCCAAGGCTGCGCGCGCATGTCGGCTGAGCAGCGATTTCCTCAGCCCAGCTTGGATCAGGCTTTCGACAATAGGATTTGCCCGCCTCCAACCGCACCGCCGAGCAGTCTCGCCCGGTTGTGGCGGAATAGATTACGTCTGGCAGCGTGCGTCCCAGCACCGGCACAGCGGCCAGGCTTGCTGCACCGGCCACGTTCAAATCCGCCACATTCGCCGCCCCACAGCCGGTGATGGCGAGGCAAAGACACAAAATAGACAGAGGCTGGATAACCAAGCGCATGCATCATTCTACCGCCTGTTCCTTACTGCATGATGAAGGGGGCTGCTGCCACGCTTGGGTGTTTGCTCCAAAGCGGGCCGGCGGCTATGGTCCGGCCCTTATCGCAGCCTGCTGGACCTGAGAGCGACCGTGCCCGATATTTTCGACGAGGTTTCCGACGATCTCCGTGCCGAGCGCACGCAAGCCCTGCTGCGCCGTTACGGCGTGCTGTTCGTGCTGGCTGCTGTTTTGGTGGTGATCGGCGCGGGCGGCTATCAGGCATGGAAGTCCCATGTTGCCAGCGAGGCGGCGCGCGAGGCCAGCCAATATTTTGCCGCGCAGCAAACCGCCGACGGCCCCGCTGCGAGCCGAGCCGACGCCTTGCCCGGCTTGGCCGCTCTGGCGCAGAACGCAGGCCCAGGCTACCGCACCATCGCCCGCCTGCGCGAAGCCGCAATCAAGGCTGAGATGCATGATCTGCCCGGCGCGCTCAGCCTGTGGAACGATGTCAGCTTGGACACCGGGGCCGACAAATTGCTGCGCGACTACGCCTCGCTGCAATGGGCGCTGCATCAAATTGATAGCGGCGACTCGTCGATGATCGAGGCCAGGCTGCAACAACTCACCGGGCCCGGAGACACTTGGCGTCCGCTCGCTCTGGAAGGCGAGGCGCTACTCGCTTTGCGCCAGAACCAGGTGGACCGTGCCCGAACCTTGCTGAAATCGCTGGTCAGTGACCAAAACGCACCCGACGGCGTGCGCGGCCGTGCCAACGGTCTGCTCACCAGATTGGGCTCCTGACCATTATGCGAAACACCTCATCCGCCACTCTCCAGCCTGCGGGGCCAGCCACCATGACCGAACTGACACGTCCGAAACTGTCGCGGCGTCTTGCCTTGCTGCTGCCGCTGTCGTCGGTGGGCTGCCAGTATCTTGAAGACAGCTTCACCGACACCCCAAAGCCGAAGCTGCCGGGGATTCGTCTGAACCTGTCTGACACTTCTCGCAGCCTGTTCGTGGACAATCCACGCAACTTGAAAGTCGCTCTACCACGGCCGAGCGCCCGCGACTCCTGGCCGCTGCCCGGCGGCACTGCCTCACATGAAGGCGGCCATCCGGCGGTGGGCGATACGCTGGCTGAAGCTTGGCACGCCGATTTCGGCACATCGGCTGGCTATCGCGACAAAATTCCATCCACGCCCGCCATCGCCGATGGCCGCATCTTCGCGATGGACCCCGACGGCTTGGTCAGCGCGTTTGATGTGGCCACGGGCAAAAAGATTTGGGAATTCGACACCACGCCCGAAGACAACCGCAGCACCAATATCGGCGGCGGCGTGGCAGTTGCTGGCGAGATTCTCTACGTCTCTACCGGCCGCGCCGAGTTGCTGGCACTGACCGCGTCCACCGGCGCGGTGAAATGGCGCGTGCCGCTGGCTGAACCCGCCCGTTCGGCCCCAACAGTGGCCGCTGGCATGGTTTATGTGGCGATGATCGGCAACGTGATTGCAGCCTTTGCCTCGGCAGATGGCAAGCGGGTCTGGTCTTACACTGGCACCGAAGCCGTCACCGCGATGTTGGGCTTGCCCGCGCCTGCGTATTCCGACGGCATTCTGGTGGCTGGCACCGGCTCAGGCGAACTGATCGCCCTGCGCGCCGCCACCGGCGCTGCGGTGTGGAGCGACAACCTTGCCTCCGCTCGCGGCCGCCTCGCCGCCACTGGCTTGTCCGCCATTCACGGCATGCCGGTGATCAAGAACGGGCGCGTGTTCGCCGTCAGCATGGGCGGCTTGATGCTCGCCCTCGACTTGCGATCTGGTCGCAGGCTTTGGGAACGCGAAGTTGCATCGCAGGACACGCCTTGGGTCGCCGGGGATTGGCTGTTCATTCTGAGCGCCGACGCGCAATTGGCCGCCCTCAATATCGAGGATGGCTCGGTGGTCTGGGTGGCACAGCTGCAAAAATTCGAGGACATGGCCAAGAACCGTGGCCAGATTTTCTGGAGCGGCCCGGTTCTGGCCGGTGATCGGCTAATCGTGGTGTCCGGCCTCGGCGTCGCCCAAGCGGTCAGCCCCTATACGGGCGAGATCATCGGTGAGCAGGAACTCCCCGGCCCCGCCTCAATGGCGCCGGTTGTGGCACAGGGCACGGTGTTTATCATCACCGATAAAGCCAAACTGGTGGCAATGCGCTGACCCACTCCATGCTCCCAATCGTCGTCATCGCCGGTCGTCCGAATGTCGGGAAATCCACGCTGTTCAATCGGCTGGTGGGTCGTCGGCAGGCGATTGTTGCCGACACCCCCGGTGTCACGCGCGACCGCAAGGAAGGCGAGGCGCTGCTGCGCGGTCGCAATGTGCGGCTGATCGACACCGCCGGGCTTGAGGAAAGCGACCCAGAATCGCTGTATGGCCGCATGCGCGCCTCGTCTGAGGCCGCCGTCCATCAGGGCGATCTTGTGCTGTTCGTGGTTGATGCCCGCACCGGCATCACCTCCGCCGACGAGCATTTCGCCAATTGGTTGCGCAAGCAGGGAACTCCAATCCTGCTGGTGGTGAACAAGGCTGAGGGCAAGGCTGGCTCCAACGCGGCGCTTGATGCCTATTCGCTCGGTCTCGGCGACCCGGTGGCAGTCTCGGCCGAGCATGGCGACGGGCTGGCCGACCTGATGTCAGAAATCGCCGAGCGCCTGCCGCCTCCGGTGGAGCCCGATGCGGACGAAGCCAACCCGCTCAAACTCGCCATCGTTGGCTGCCCGAATGCTGGCAAATCCACTTTGCTCAACCGCCTGTTGGGCGAAGACCGCATGATAACCGGCCCCGAGCCGGGCCTGACGCGCGACTCCATCGCCGTGCGCATCACCGACACCGACGGCACGCCGATTGAAATCGTCGATACCGCCGGTTTGCGCCGCAAGGCGCGCATCGAGCAATCGCTGGAGAAAATGTCGGTCTCCGCCTCCATCGAGGCGCTGAAGATGGCCGAGGTGGTGATCCTCGCCATCGACGCCACCATGCCGGTGCATGAACAGGATTTGCAAATCGCCCGGCTGATCGAACGCGAAGGCCGCGCCTGCGTGATCGCGCTCAACAAATGGGATGCGGTCGAAGATCGAAATGCCGCGCGCAAGCTGGTTTCGGATCGCTTGGAAACCTCACTCGCCCAGATGAAAAGCATCGAGGTGGTGACGATCTCCGCCCTCACCGGCCAAGGCATCGAAAAGCTGCTCCCTGCCGTGCGCCGCGCCCATGAGGTGTGGAACCGCCGCGTGCCGACCGGCGCGCTCAACCGCTGGTTCGAACACGCGCTGGAGAAGCATCAAGCGCCGTTGGTGGAAGGCCGCCGCCTCAAGCTGCGCTACTGCACGCAAGCCAAAGCTCGCCCACCCACCTTCGTGTTTTTCGGCACCCGCGCCGAACAGACGCCGGAAGATTACCAGCGCTATTTGTCGAACTCATTGCGCGTTGAATTCGACCTGCCGGGGACGCCGATCCGTTTGCAGTTCCGTGGCTCAACCAATCCGTTCGAAGGCAAGAAAGATTAGACCTACGGCTTGACGGTATCGCGCAACAATCAGGCTTGCCAAAGCGGTGCACTTCAAACAGTTTGTTGCCCACGTGAAGCGCAAAGAAATGCGCACAGCTAGGGGGATTCATGATGTCTGAAGTTGAAAAACGAACAATGAGCAAGGTGATGTTTCGGCTCGTGCCGTTTCTGATCATCTGTTATTTTATCGCTTACCTTGACCGAGTGAATGTCGGTTTTGCCAAGCTGACGATGAACAAGGCGCTCGGCCTGTCCGAGACGATGTTTGGCTTCGGCTCCGGCATATTCTTCATCGCGTATTTCTTCTTTGAAGTGCCGTCCAACCTGTTCCTCGAAAAATTTGGCGCGCGGCGCTGGATTGCCCGCATCATGGTCACTTGGGGCATCCTGTCCGGCTCGATGGCGCTCATTCCATATATGGCCAATGCCACCGGCTTGTCGCCGGAATACACCTTCTACGGTGTGCGCGTGCTGCTCGGCATGGCGGAAGCGGGCTTCTTTCCCGGCATCATTTTCTTCCTCACTTTATGGTTCCCTGGAATCTATCGCGCCCGCATTATCGGCCTGTTCATGGCGGCGATCCCGATGTCCAGCGTCATCGGCGGGCCGATCTCGGGCTATCTGCTGGGTATGGACGGGATTGGCGGGTTGGCGGGTTGGCAGTGGCTCTATCTGATCGAGGCGGCTCCCGCGCTGATCCTCTCCATTGCCGTGTTGAACTACCTCACCGATAAGCCTTCGGACGCAACCTGGCTCCAGGCTGATGAGCGTGGCTGGCTGGTTGCCACCATGGCCAACGAGCGTGCGCATCGTGAAGCCAAGCACGACTTTACCGTTCTCAAAACCCTCGCCAACCCGCGCGTTCTGGCGCTGGCGTTCGTCTATTTCGGCGCGGTGGCCTCGAATTATGGCGTGGGTTTCTTCTTGCCCACTATCGTCAAGGCATTCGGCCTTTCCAATGCGCAAACCGGCTGGGTTGTGGCCATTCCCTACGCCGTGGGCGCGGCGGGCATGGTCTGGTGGTCCAAGCGGTCTGACGAGCGTCTGGAACGTCGCAATCACGCGGCCATTGCGCTGCTGATTGCCGCTGTTGGCCTGATTGCCGCCACGCTCACCGAAGATCCGGTGATGAAGATGGTCGCGTTCTCGTTCTCTGCGTTCGGCGTGTTTGCCGTGCTGCCAGTGTTCTGGGCACTGCCGACCGCGTTCCTGTCCGGCCCGGCTGCGGCCGCTGGTATCGCTGCGATCAACTCGATCGGCAACCTGTCCGGCTTTGCTGGCCCGTTTGCGATGGGCGCGATCAAAGACGCGACTGGCAGCTTCAATGCAGGCCTGTTGCTGATCGCCTTGTTCGCGCTGCTGGCGATGGTGGTTGTGTTGGCCCTGGGCCATGACAACTCACTGGAAAAAGTGCCGACCAAGATCGCACCTGCAGAGTAAACGAGCGCTCAACAAAAAGGCGGCCAATCCCCGTGGGTTGGCCGCCTTTTTTGTGTCCCGAGCGTTGGCCTGAGGATCACATGCGCCCCGTCAATCAACACGCGAGTGACGTTGCCCCCAAGTTTTATCCAGTTGTGAGTTCGCTCCAGCGGTTTGGGTTGGGGGTTGAAGGGACAGCAGCGGCGTGATCTGGCGCGGAGCCTTTGGCGGAGCGTAGCGCCAGATC
>CAIZGT010000598.1 GCA_903932545.1 uncultured Rhodospirillales bacterium | reverse complement strand
CAAGTCACGGCGGCCGGCAAAATCCCGCCTGCGAAAGTGTTCATCGCCGGTGCTGGCGTGGCCGGCCTTGCTGCCATCGGTGCCGCTGCGAGCCTCGGTGCCATCGTGCGCGCGAATGACACCCGCAACGAAGTGGCCGATCAGGTCAAATCATTGGGCGGTGAGTTCGTAAAAGTCGATTACGAGGAAGAAGGCTCCGGCGGCGGCGGCTATGCCAAGGTGATGAGCGAAGGCTTCCAAGCCGCTCAGCGCGCGATGTATGCCAAGCAGGCGGCCGAAGTTGATATCATCATCACCACCGCCCTCATCCCCGGCAAACCCGCGCCCCGCCTCATCACCGCCGAGATGGTCGCGTCGATGAAGCCCGGCTCGGTCATCATCGATCTCGCGGCTGAGCAGGGCGGCAACTGCGAACTCACCGTTGCGAACGAGGTTGTCGTCAAACACGGCGTCACCATCGTCGGCTACACCGACTACCCCTCGAAGCTGTCCAAGCAATCCTCTACGCTTTACGCCAGCAATCTGCTGCGTCTGACCGAGGAACTCTGCAAAACCAAAGACGGCATCATCAACGTCAACATGGAAGACGACGCCATCCGTGGTCTGACCGTGATCAAAGACGGCGCAATCACCTGGCCCGCTCCGCCGCTGAAACTCCCAGCCCCGCCTGCGCCAAAATCGACGGCAGCGATGCCCGAGAAGAAATCGGGCGGTCATGGCCACGGTGCGAGCGAGCCGATGTCGGCCAAAACGCTGGCGATTGTCTTCGCTGTCGGCGCCGTGCTGTTCGCAATCGTTGGCGCCACCGCCCCTGCGGTGTTCCTCAGCCACTTCACCGTTTTCGTGCTGGCCTGCTTCGTCGGCTACATGGTGGTCTGGAACGTAACCCCTGCGCTGCACACGCCGTTGATGAGTGTGACGAACGCGATTTCGTCCATCATCACCATCGGCGCTTTGCTCCAAATCTCGCCGCCAGCCATAGAGGGATTGGAGCGGCATAATCTGCTGATCGGGATCATGGCCTTCTTCGGCGTCGTTCTCACCGGCATCAACATGTTCGGCGGCTTCGCGGTGACGCGTCGCATGCTGGCGATGTTCCGTAAGTAAGGCGGGGAAATCGACATGAACGACAACATCGCCACCGTCGCCTATATCGGCGCGACCATCCTCTTCATCATGAGCCTCGGCGGGCTCTCCAACCCGGAAACGTCGAGGCGCGGCAATGTCTATGGCATGGTCGGCATGGGCATCGCGGTGCTCGCCACCGTGTTCAACCCCAGCCACGTCACCACGCTCGGCATCGTGTTCATCCTCATCGCCCTGCTCATCGGTGGCGGCTTGGGCATCTATGCCTCGCGCAAGGTGCAAATGACGCAGATGCCCGAGTTGGTGGCGCTGATGCACTCCATGGTCGGGCTCGCCGCCTGCATCGTGGGTTTTGCCAGCTATATCGACACCTCACCGATTGCGGCTGCGGGCACCTCTGCTGCCGATCTGTCGGCGATTGAGGCGGTGCACGAGGTTGAAATCTTCCTTGGCATCCTGATCGGTGCAGTTACGTTCTCCGGCTCCGTCATTGCATTCGGCAAGCTGTCCGGCAAAATCGGTGGCAAGCCATTGCTGCTGCCGGGTCGCCATTGGCTCAACCTTGCGGGCCTGCTTCTTGTGGTGCTGTTTGGCTATTTGTTCGTCGGCCACCACGCCGCCACGTTCTCGCTGCTGCTCATGACGCTGATCGCGCTGGCCTTCGGCGTTCACATGGTGATGGCCATCGGCGGGGCAGACATGCCGGTGGTGGTCTCAATGCTCAACTCCTATTCGGGTTGGGCGGCGGCGGCCACTGGCTTCATGCTCAACAACGATTTGATGATCGTCACGGGTGCCTTGGTCGGCTCCTCCGGCGCGATCCTGTCCTACATCATGTGCCGCGCGATGAACCGCAACTTCCTCTCCGTCATCGCCGGCGGCTTCGGCGGCGGTGCACCGGCGGCAACGGGCGCTGCAGCAGCGGCACCCGAGGGCGAAGTCACGCCGATCTCTGCCACTGAGACCGCAGAGCTTCTGCGTGAAGCCAAGGAAGTCATCATCGTCCCCGGCTACGGCATGGCAGTCGCCCAGGCCCAGCACACGGTGTATGAAATCACCAAGCTGCTGCGTGAGAAAGGCGTCAATGTTCGCTTCGGCATCCATCCGGTGGCAGGTCGTATGCCGGGCCACATGAACGTGCTGCTCGCCGAAGCGAAAGTTCCATACGATATCGTGATGGAAATGGACGAGATCAACGACGATTTCCCCAAAACCGATGTCGCGATGGTCATCGGCGCGAATGACATCGTCAACCCGGCTGCCGAGGACGACCCAACCAGCCCGATCGCCGGGATGCCAGTGCTTCAGGTCTGGAAAGCCAAGACCTCTATCGTGATGAAACGCTCGATGGCATCTGGCTATGCCGGCGTGGACAATCCGCTGTTCTACAAAGAGAACAACCGGATGCTGTTCGGCGATGCGAAGAAAATGCTTGATGAGGTGCTCACAGCACTCAAAGCGGGCTGATCGCCGCACAAAACCCGACGCCTTTCGGCGGCATCGGCACCACCGCCTAACCCGTCAATGCGCTTGCAACGTCACAAGCGATGTTGAGACAGTCGAAAAAAGGCCGAGGGCAA
The DNA here is from genome assembly GCA_903932545.1 of uncultured Rhodospirillales bacterium. Lineage (GTDB taxonomy): Bacteria > Pseudomonadota > Alphaproteobacteria > Acetobacterales > Acetobacteraceae > CAIQQQ01. Next base: position 168 of record CAIZGT010000598.1, on the reverse strand, counting down.
TGTCCTCGGCCTTTTGTTTTCAGGCCCCGAACTCCCAATCAGATTGCGCACGCTCGTCGTTGTAGAGACGGCGCAACGTAATCTCTGCATGGTTAAAACCTATTTAAAACAATGCCATAAATAGAACATTGCATTATCGTTATATTTTGTTAACAACTTCGTGAAATT
>CAIZGT010000597.1 GCA_903932545.1 uncultured Rhodospirillales bacterium | reverse complement strand
GGTCCCCGGCTCAATCTCCTCCCAGGCGGTGAATGTGCCGGGCTCCTGCTTGTAAGTCTTGTCCTCTTCGGCGTTGTGGAGGTATTTGCGCAATTTGCATGAGCCGGTTTGACTGTAAGTGGCAAACTGAGCTTCCAACTCCTCGAACAAATTGGCTTGCGGGCCAAAATGGCTCAGCTGCGGCATACCTGCGGCCTCGTGCTCCGCCATCACCTTGCGCATTTCGGCACGGTCGTAGCGGTGGAATGCGTCGCCCTCGATCATCGTGGCGGTCACGCCTTCGCGGCGGAATATCTGTTTAAACGTGGTCATCACCGTGGTGGTGCCTGCACCTGATGAGCCCGTTATAGCGACGATGGGGTGTTTGGTGGACATGGTCTTGACCGATCTCAGGAAGTGCGAAACAGCGAACGCGCGTTGAACAGCGGGGTGGAAAAAGCCATGACGGGGGTGAGTTCCGCCTCGCGGTGATATTGCTCCAACCGCTCTACCTCCTCCCGCGATCCCAAAATCACTGGCACACGCTGATGGATATCGGTGGGCTGAATGTCGAGCATACGCTCGCGCCCGGTGGAGCACAGCCCGCCCGCATTCTCGACGATCATCGCCATCGGATTGGCTTCATACAGCAGCCGCAAACGCCCGGCTTTGCTGGGGTCTTTCGTGTCACGCGGATACATATACAGCCCGCCGCGCAGCAGAATGCGATGCACTTCGGCCACCATTGAGGCGATCCAGCGCGTGTTGAAATCACGCCCGCGCGGCCCGCTTTTGCCCAGAACACATTCCTCGACATAGCGGCGCACCGGCGGCTCCCAGAACCGCTCGTTGGAGGCATTGATCGCGAATTCAGACGTGGCGGCGGGAATGGTCATGTTGGGATGCGTGAGCGTGAACGCCCCGATATCGCGGTCCAACGTGAAGCCCTGCACCCCGTGGCCCAGCGTGACCACGATCATCGAGGCCGGACCATACAGCGCGTAGCCTGCCGCCACTTGGGCGGTGCCTTTTTGCAGAAAATCTTCCGGCTTCGGCTCCGTCACACCCTCCGGCGCGCACAGAACCGAAAAGATGGAGCCCACGGTCATGTTGATGTCGATATTCGACGAGCCATCCAACGGGTCGAACACCAGCATGTAGCGGCCACGCTGGAAGCGGTCGGGGATGCGATAAGGGTCTTCGAGCTCCTCAGATACCATCCCACACAACTGGCCGCCCCATTCGCAGGCACCGATCATGATGTCATTCGACAGAACATCGAGCGGCTTCTGCTCCTCACCCTGCACGTTCACCATCACCGGCTGTGCCGTGCGCGATGGTTCCAGCGCGCCACGGGAGACGGCGGCGGCGATGTATTTGCAGGCGGTCTGGATGTCGTTGAGCAGCGCTGTGAGGTCAGACCCATGCGCCACCCGGCGGGGTTGGTCCTCAATGATATACTTGCTGAACGTGGTGCGCCGATGTGGCATTGGTCCCTCCCGGGGATTTTTGTTCGTTTTATAGAGCCGTTAGCTGAGGAAGACGCGGCTGGCCCGGATATCGTCTTCAGTGATCGTTGAAAGCGCCTTGCGGTCAATTTTTTCACGGCGTTGCGAAAACAGCCGGTTGGCCTGTCGCAGCCTTGCGCGATCCAGCGCATTGCGGATCGAACGCGCGTTGGAGAAGCGCGGTTGCAGCATCCGCAGCCCGATATAGTCGCGCAGCGCCTCCTCGGCTTCGGGGGCCAATTCGTAGTGCATCTTCTGCAGCATCAAACCGGCGATCTCGAACAACTCCTCGGCGCCGTAATCCGGGAAGTCGATATGATGCGCCACGCGAGACGCCATGCCGGGATTGCTGCTAAAGAACGTGTTCATCCGGTCCTTGTAGCCCGCGAGGACCACAACGAGGTCGTCGCGCTTGTCTTCCATCACCTGAAGCAGAATTTCGATCGCTTCTTGGCCGTAATCACGCTCGTTCTCCGGGCGATAGAGGTAATATGCCTCATCAATGAACAGCACCCCACCCATCGCCTTCTTGAGAATTTCTTTGGTCTTGGGCGCTGTGTGGCCGATATATTGGCCCACCAGATCATCACGGGTGACAACCACCACATGGTTGCGGCGGATATAGCCGAGCTTGTGCAACATATCGGCGATCCGTTGGCCCACCGTGGTTTTGCCGGTGCCAGGGTTCCCGGTGAAGCTCATATGCAGCGAAGGCGGCTCGGCTTGCAGCCCGAGCTTGCGCCGTGCGGCTTCCACCAACAGCAGGGCGGCAATTTCGCGGATGCGGGTTTTGACTGGGCGCAGGCCCACCATGTCGCGATCAAGGCTCGCAATGGTCTCACCGATGCAGGATTGCTGGTACATTTCCTCCAGATCGATCAGATCGTCCGTTGGTGTGGTGATAAGGTCGCTCATGCTGCCCTCGCCATCACGTGGCCCAGCTCGGCGCGCAATTGGCTGATAACGCCGCGATAGCCGCCATCCGCGTCGGGCGCGCTGAAGATCGCTGAGCCGGCAACAAACGTATCCACCCCGGCCTCGGCAATCGCGCGGATGTTGGAGGCTTTCACCCCGCCATCGACTTCCAGCCAAATTTCTTGGCCGCCCTCAGCATGGTGCGCATCAATCCGGCGGCGCACCGCGCGCGCCTTGCCCAGCGTGGACGGGATGAAGCTTTGGCCACCGAAGCCGGGATTGACCGACATCAACAGGATCAGATCAAGCCGATCCATCACATGATCAAGCCAATCCAAAGAGGTGGCCGGGTTGAGCACCAATCCCGCTTTGCAGCCACAATCGCGGATCAACGCCAAGGTGCGATCGACATGCTCGGAGGCTTCCGGATGGAAGCTGATGATGTCAGCCCCAGCCTTGGCAAACATCGGGATCAGCGCATCGACGGGTTTGACCATCAGATGCACGTCGATCAGCGCGGTCGTGACAGGCCGAATTGCCTGGCACACGGGCGGCCCGATGGTGAGATTGGGGACGTAATGGTTGTCCATCACGTCGAAATGGATCAACTCCGCACCCGCATCCACCACGCGGGTGATCTCCTCGCCCAGGCGGGCAAAGTCGGCAGAGAGGATCGACGGGG
>CAIZGT010000596.1 GCA_903932545.1 uncultured Rhodospirillales bacterium | reverse complement strand
TAACCACCAACAATAAGGCTTAAGTAATTATACTTAGATCTCAAATAATGATACTAAGGGTATTCAGATAATTTGTCTTGAAGATGGATCAAAACGCCTCTCGCGATTCGCGATAACACCACGCCGTTGACCAACCGACAACTACGTTCAGAAGAGATCAGGCAGCGCGAAAACGAATTTCTGCTTGCTACTATTCCTTGAATAAGCAAAAAGGTTACACGCCAGCATTTTCAATGCGCAATGGCTCGGTGGGGGTGAGGGTGGACCACAGACTGTCGAGTTCGGCGATGGCAGGGGTGGCGAGCAACTCGGATCTCCTGGCGTAGAATGATGCCGCCGGAGAATTCAACGATTTTTCGCGTGGGTCAATTTAATTTCACTGCATGATATCGTGTGAAATTGCATAGATGCCGCGCGAAGGAAGATTTATCCACGATGATGATATGTAAAATAAGAATCTGAGCAGCATTATAGCGAGGCACATCGCCGTGCCTCGCTATGCGCGCTATGACCGCAACGCTTCCCAGAACGGGCGTGTGACGATGTATTTGGCCGTGCTTCGGGTGATGCCGATGTCTTTCAGGATACGCTCGTCCATCTCGGCCAGATGGTGGCGCGTGGACAAAATGCGCCAAGCATTGGCCAAGCGTGCGCGCCAGACCACAGACGTGGTGGCCGAAAGCAGCGAAACTTCATACGTGCGAACTGCGGACATCTTTCCCTCCGTGTGATGACCAAGCGCACCATGATCAGCCGCCCCCAATCAGAGAAACCAATTGCATCAATGATCGATATCAAGAAAGCTGATGCACATGAGCGTCAGCGCCAGCATCGACCCAGATCTGCTACGAACCTTTGCATTTATTGCTGAGGAAGGCAGTTTTACGCGTGCTACCGAACGTGTAGGGCGCACGCAATCTGCTGTTTCCATGCAAATTCAACGGCTTGAGCAAGTGCTTGGTCAAAAGCTACTGGTTCGCGGCAAAGGCGGATCAGTTCAGCTTACGCCGCATGGCGGTTTCCTGTTGGAACGGGCGCGCGAGCTGTTGGCGTTGAACGATTCAATTTGGCGCAACTTCCGCCAGCCTGAATTGCGCGGCGTGGTGCGGCTGGGCACGCCCGATGATTACGCGCTGCGCTATTTGCCGGTGCTGCTGCGCCGCTTCGCTGACAGCCATCCGGCGGTTGAGGTGGACGTGATCTGTGCGCCTTCGAGCGAACTTGTGCTGCGGTTGAAAGATGGCGCATTGGATCTCACACTGCTGTCGGAAGGCCACGAGCCGCGACACTGGCCTGCGCATGAATTGTGGCGCGGCCCGCTGCGCTGGATCACCTCTGATCGCTATGCCCCGCAACGCCGCAGCCCGTTGCCGGTTGCGATGGCGCATGAAAACTGCTCGTGGCGCAAGGCCGCTGTGGGCGCGTTGGAACGGGCCGGCCTGCCCTATCGCGTCGCCTACACCTCCGCCTCACAAACTGGCACGCATGCGCCGGTGATGGCTGGGCTGGCGGTGACTGTCTCGACGATTTCGTGGTTGCCGGAAGGCCTGCGCGTGATGCGACCCGACGAGGGACTGCCCGACCTGCCAGACTTTGCCATTCTGATGCTGCGTGGCCGTCAGGCGGCGTCGGCGGTGACGGATGCGCTTGAAGCCCACATCAACGACGCCTTCCACAACGATGGGCCGCGACAGGACGTGGGGTAGAAACAAACACAGCAACCCGCCGGGTTGCTGTGTGCAGGCGCAGGTTGTGCGGGGGTTTTAACGCCCCGCACAGATCCTAGTAGCGATACAGCTCGTGCTTGAACGGGCCCGCCATCGGAACGGCGATGTATTCGGCCTGCTTCGGCGAAAGCTTCGTCAGCTTCGCGCCAACCTTGGCCAGATGCAGCTCGGCCACTTTCTCGTCCAGATGCTTCGGCAAGGTGTAAACCTCGTTGGCATACTGGCCGGGCTTCGCGGTCCAGAGTTCAAGCTGGGCCAGAACCTGGTTGGTGAAGCTGGCTGACATCACAAAAGACGGATGGCCGGTGGCGTTGCCGAGGTTCACGAGGCGGCCTTCGGACAGCAAAATCAGACGCTTGCCGTCGGGGAAGATCACTTCATCGACCTGCGGCTTCACGTTTTCCCACTTGTAGTTGCGCAGCGCATCGATCTGAATTTCGGAATCGAAATGCCCGATATTGCAAACGATAGCGCGGTCTTTCATCTGGCGCATATGGTCGAGCGTGATGATGTCGAGGTTGCCGGTGGCGGTCACGAAGATATCTGCAATCGGTGCGGCTTCTTCCATGGTGAGGACCTGATAGCCTTCCATAGCGGCCTGAAGCGCGCAGATCGGATCGACTTCGGTCACGATCACGCGGGCAGCCTGTGAGCGCAATGCAGCGGCGGAGCC
>CAIZGT010000595.1 GCA_903932545.1 uncultured Rhodospirillales bacterium | reverse complement strand
CGCCATGCTGCATCAGATGCCCGCCCGCATTGTCGGCAATCACCGTGTGAGCCACGCCGTGCTTGCCGAGTTCAAATGCGGTGAGGAACGCACCCTGATTGCGCGGACGGGTTTCATCCACCCACACATGCACATCGATCCCGGCTTCATAGGCCTTGTAGATTGGGGCCAGTGCGGTGCCCCAATCCACGGTGGCGAGCCAGCCCGCGTTGCAATGGGTGAGGATGTTCACCCGGCTTTGCTTGCGTGTGGCGATTTCGGTGATCAATGGCTGGCCGTGTAGGCCGATTGCCTCACATTGTGCGGCATCTTCATCGGCAATCCGCGCCGCTTCATCGTAAGCCATCGCCGCGCGCTCACGCTCGGCCAGCGGGCGCAGGCGGGCGAGCATGCGATCGAGCGCCCAACGCAGATTAACCGCTGTTGGACGTGTCTCGTTCAGCATCGCAGCGTCCCGCTCCATCGCGGCAGAGCCTGCATCAACGCGCAGCGCCAGCGCCAAGCCATAGGCAGCAACCGCGCCGATCAATGGCGCGCCACGCACTTGCATCGCGCGGATGGCGTGGGCGGCTTCGGCAACATTGACGAGGCGCAAGATATCAACCGACCAGGGCAGCTTGGTCTGGTCGATAATGTGTACGGACCAGCGGTCCAAATCGTTCACCCACACGCTGCGATACGGGGTGCCGTCGATTTTCATAGTGGCGAAATTCCTCAGATACGCTGGTGCAACACGCAGACCAGCGTGAACAGCCTGCGCGCGGTTTCAAAATCGATCTCCACCTTGCCGGCCAACCGCTCTGTCATCAGCGCCGCGCCCTCATTGTGCAGACCACGACGGCCCATATCGATGGCCTGAATCCGTGCCTCGCGGCCTTCCTCGACCGCCTTGATGTAGCTATCGACGAGCATTTGGTAGTCTTTGATCAGCCCACGGAATGGCCCCAAGGCGAGCACGATGCTCCGCTCAAGCCCTTGGTTTGGGCTGTCCTTGCCGCTGGTGATTTCAAACACCAAGCGTCCTTCATGGATCGAAATCGTCAAAGCATACGGGCCAGCCGCCAGACCGACTGGGGCGAAGTGGTTCTCTGCCTGCAAATCCGCCACGGCCTGAGCGCGGTCTGCCTCGATGATCGGTGAAAGGCGGGTCAGCGCCTCGCCCACCAGGGCGATATGCGCCAGCCGCGCCGCCTGATCAGCCATTTTGGCCCGCCTTCGTCATCCCAAGCCGCAACATCAGCCCCACTGTGGCCCCCTTGATCGGGCGCAACAGGCCCAACGTGAGGCCGAGTGCGACCGGCACCCAGATCAGGCCTTGCACCAAATCCGACAAATCGGTTTCGCGGCTGACCAAAAACATCAGCGGCACCACGATGTGGCCCACCGCGAAAATGGTGAAATATGGCGGCGCGTCATCCGCGCGGTATTCGCCAAGCGGGGCACCGCAATGGCTGCAATCATCAACCACGCGCAGATAGCCGCGAAACATCTTGGTGGTGCCGCAGGCTGGGCAGCTGCAAGCGAAGCCGCGTAGCATCGCAGTCAGCAGTGAAGGCACCGGCCAAGACGGAAGTTTGATCGCCCGATCCGCCGTCCAAATGACGGGTTCGGTTAGGATTGGCGGAACAACGTCCATCAAGCGGGCTCTTTCGCGGTTCTGGCCTGGAGATACTGCATCATAGCGCGGCCAGGACAATATCTATGAGTGTATAACGTGTGCGGTGCAGCATGACACGCGCGCGTCCGATTGGTCGCGCAAGACCTGCGTGCATGGCAAGGTATTTTCGGCTCAGCCCAGCGGTTTGTCATACATCCGCGTCCGCCCCGGTGCCGTGACGCAATCGCGCGACCAGACCTCTGGCTCCACCGCGCCCACTTGGTCTGTGATTCGCGCGTAAGCCTCTGGCCTGCGGTGGCTTTCGAAATTGAACACGGTTTTGCGGCCGAAATGGACCAGATCGAGGTCGCAATCTGCGGTGATCAACTCGTCTCCCGCCGTGGTGGCCTGCGCCAAGATCTCACCTTGGGGGCTGACGATGATTGAGTGGCCGATCATGTCAAACCCATCCTCACGCCCACCCTTGGCGCACCAGAAGAAATTAGTGGTTGAAATCCGGCCTCCCGCACCCGCGTCATCATTGAGTTTGGTATAGGTTTGTCGGTGCGAATGTTGGCGTGGTGAT
>CAIZGT010000594.1 GCA_903932545.1 uncultured Rhodospirillales bacterium | reverse complement strand
CGCAAATTATTGGGCAACGCGGTGTCGAATTTGAGGAATTCTGGCCCTAAAATCGACGCCACGTTGATATTGAGCGCAAACGGCCCAGCATCGGCCAACTCGCCGGGGGCTGCGAGCAGCGCCAGCATGCGGCGATCCAGCGTGCGGGTCAGCCTGCGGAACAGCCACGGATCCGATTTCAAATCATGCTGCGGAGACAGGCAGGCCGCCAGTTCCGCAATGCTCAGCTTGCGCTTTTCCCACACCAGTTGAAACCCGCCGCCACTGCCCGCCTCCAGCGGAGCAGCCACCGGGTATCTGCGCACAAACCGCGCCACGTCCGCATTGACCAGCTGCGCCTCAAAATTCGCCAACGAAGATGGGTCGAGCGGAATAGCGGGCGCGCGGGCGAGCGGGGCGTGGTCGGTCTCGTCGGGCAGACGGGCGATTTGCAGCATCGCCTCCGTGTCGGTGGGCAGGACATATTCCTCCCACAGCCGCTCGGCGGTGATCGGGAAACCGTCATCACCCACGAACAGATGCACAATGGCTTGCTGGCATGTCGCGCGCGCCACCTCAGCAGGCCCGCGCCAGATCACCACCAAATCGCGGCTTGGCAGGGTGAAGAACCGGGCCCGATCGGCATGCGCCAACGGCTCCATCGCGGCGCGGGCGAGGCGCAGATGATGCGGGCGCAATTTGTCCAGCTTCAACCGCGACAGCCGCACCACCACCGCGTTGCGTGCAATGCACGCAACCTCACACTCCCGCACCAACGCGGCCAATTGCAGCGCGTCTTGCAGATGATGGCCCGATTCCGATGCAGTCCCCAGCTTGCGGCGGGTGGCGGCGATCATGCCAGCGCCTCCGACGCCAAATTGCCGCGCGCAAACGCCGCCAAAGCCTCCGCAGTTTCGGGTGCGCCGGCATCCAGCAGCGGCTGATTTTGGCAGCCAGACCGGCCGATGGCGCTGGTCGCCCCTGCCCGTTCAATACATTGCCGCAACGCACAACGTGCGGCGAAACTGCAACCCATGATGCGTGCCGCCCCCAACATCGCATCCACATGCCGCCCCTGAAACCGCCGAATGCCGCGTGCAAGCCCCCAGCGCAAAGCGGTCTCGGTCTCCGCCCGATGCAGCACAATCCGCCCCACGCCGATATCGCGAATGGCGCGCTCCACCGCCGCAAGTTCGGCCTCCGGCAATTCGGCAATGCGCGGCGACCAGTCCAACTTGATCAAATCCGCCCCGATCAACGCCGGGCGCGTCATCAGCAAGGCAAGATGCGACACGCCATCGAGCACAAAGCTGAAGCCCGAATTGGCCAAAACCGAGCGGGCTCGTGCAAACGCGTGCCAATCGGCCACCGCCTCAAGCAGGCTGATCTCCACCCCCACCCGGCCCGGCACATGGTCGGCCACCGCGACAAGCCGGGCGAAATCAGCCGACAATATGCCCGGCACGGTGAGGTTGAGATGCAGCGCGGGCGGCCCCGGCCTGCTGACATCAAGCGGCCCGCCGCGCCCAACCTCCTGGCACAGGGCCTCCAGCATCCGCCGGTCAAGGCGTGCCACCAAATGGCGAAACAGAAACGGGTCAGAGGACGCTGACATCCCCGGTGCCACGCGCCCCTCCAGCCCGGCGATCGAGAATGTCACCTCGTGATAAAGCGGCCTTATCGCAGAATGGCCATCCCCGCCCTGCCCCAGCATCACCGCGCTCTGGCGCTGCATCAGATCCGTGATTGCCCCCGCGCCGATCACGCCGCCCAGCGCGTCCACCGCGCCGGTTTGGCCAGCACTATCCTCTTCCATCGCCCCGCTTCCCCTCAGGCCGTCACGTCGCAGCCCGGAGACGGACCGCGCATAGGCCAGCAATTCATGTCCATGTGTGTCGAGCGGCCAGACCGAGACCAAATCAAAGCCCGGCGGCGTGTCGATCCGCAGCAAGCGCCGCAACATCTGGGGCAAGGCACACGGATGGGCGACGCGAGACGTGCCGCCATCCGCCTCTGGCGAGGCCAAACACAACAAGGCCAGATCGCCATTGGGCAGCCGAAACAGCTGGCCCTCATG
>CAIZGT010000593.1 GCA_903932545.1 uncultured Rhodospirillales bacterium | reverse complement strand
GCGAACACAATATGGCAGACACCACCGACGAGCCGCAAATTCCCGCCAGTGCCATCGCCCCAGGCCCCGAACCGTCCTGGCAGGCCCGCCAGCTTCTGCGCGGCGCGCGGGCTGGCATGCTCGCAACGCAGAAGGATGGCCAGCCGTTGGCCTCTCTCGTAACCCCTGCCTGTGCGCCGGATCTGTCGCTGCTGATCTTTATCTCGCAACTCTCCGAACACACGCGCCAATTGCGCCAGGAGCCGCGCTGTTCGTTGATGGTGATGGGCGAGGCGACCTCCGCCAACCCGCAAACTGCCCCGCGCTTGACGATCAACGGGGTGGCGGAGTTGGAGACCAGCGCTGATATGAAGGCGCGTTGGCTTGCGGTGCATCCCTATGCCCAGCTTTACGCGGGTTTCGGCGATTTCTCGCTTTGGCGCATTCGGCCCATGAGCGGGCAATTGGTGGGCGGCTTTGCCCGCGCCTTTCGCCTGAAGCCCGCCGATCTGATGCCCGATCCGGCGGCGATGGCGGCGATTCTTGAGGCCGAGGCCAGTATCATCGCCCACTGCAACAGCGACCACGCCGATGCCTTGGCGCTGATCGCGGGCAAGCCTGGGCGGTGGCAGATGGTGGGCGTGGATGTGGACGGTTTCGATTTAATCTCTGATCAAGAAGATGCTGCGGTGCAGCGTGTGTCTTGGTCAGCCCCGGTAAAGGACGCTGCTGCAGTGCGACAAGAACTGGTGATGTTAACAAAAGTTGCGCGTGCAGCACAGCTCAGCGGTTAAACTTCGCGTGACAGCTTGGCGGATTTGCATGGTGATTTCGTTAACACAACCGATGTCTGGCTAGACCGTTTCGGTCTTGCCTCCTATTGATGAAAACCACAACGGGTTAACAAAAACCTGTCATCAACCGGAGGAATGCATCAGATGAACGCCATGGGCAAACACACCGCCGCCAATGCACTCGCGGGCACCGGCGTTCACAGCACGGGCCAGGTTCATGCCAACCTGACTGCCTCGGCGTTGATCCCGCATGCGATCCGCAAGAACGAGGGCCAGCTTTCCGAAGACGGCGCGTTCATTGCCATCACCGGCGTGCACACCGGCCGCTCGGTGAAAGACAAATACGTGGTGCGCGAAGCGGCGGTTGAGGCCGAGGTGGATTGGGGCAAGGTGAACCAGCCGATCTCACCCGAGCACTATAACCTCTTCAAGAACCGCGTTCAGGCCTATCTCCAGGGCCAGGAATTGTTCGTGCAAGACCTGTATGCGGGTGCCGATCCAGAGCATCGCATCAAGGTGCGGATGGTGACGGATGCGGCGTGGAACTCGCTGTTCGCACGCAACATGTTCATCCGCCCCACCGAGGGCGAGCTTGAAGGCTTCGAGCCGGATTTTGTGATCCTGCATGCGCCGAAATTCGAAGCTGATCCGGCGATTGACGGCTGCCGCTCCAGCACCGCCGTGATGCTCAGCTTCACCGAGCGGATGATTGTGGTGGCCGGCACCGAGTATGCGGGCGAAATCAAGAAATCGATCTTCACCGTGATGAACTGGCTGCTTCCGGCCAAGGGCGTGTTCCCGATGCATTGCTCGGCGAACGCGGGCCGTGATGGCGACGTGGCGCTGTTCTTTGGCCTGTCGGGCACCGG
>CAIZGT010000592.1 GCA_903932545.1 uncultured Rhodospirillales bacterium | reverse complement strand
GTCCAGCCAGGCGCTGTGATGTGTAGTGTCCGATGGAGACAGCCCCTTCCCTTTCCGCGCCGGAGACGATTGCCGCCAATTTGCGGATGATCTTGCGTGGGCTGTTGGCGGCGTTGGGGGCGTGGCGGTTGGAGCCAGCGCGCGCGATTGTGCTGTATGGCCGAATCAGTGGGAGTTTTGGTCGGATTGAGCGGCTGCTGGTGCGGTTTCGGGCGGGCAGACTGTCGCGTGTGACGCCGCGTTTGGGTGTTGCGCGACAGGGTGTGCGCCGCGATTGTGCTGTGCGATTGCCGCGCAAGTTCGGCTGGCTGGTCGCAGCGGGCGGGCATCAGGCGGCGTGTTATGGCTCACAATTGCAGACGGTGCTGGCCACGCCGGATATGGCGGAGATGCTGGCCGCGTCCGCACAGGCGCGACGGATTTTGCGGCCGTTGTGTCGGGCGTTGGCGGTGGAATTGCCTTGGACGGTGGCGGCAAAAAATGTGGTGACGCGGCGGCGCAGAGTTCAGCCGCGCGCCAAGCCGGAGCCATTTCGCATCCCATTGCCACGCGGCGTGCTGGCGGCGGCACGAAGACAGGGTTTCGGCAAAATGTGCTGAGGCGGCGGCGCCAAGATGCGTTGTAAACGTTCCGGTTTGTTATCTAATAATTCCGGCGAAGGGTGGTGCGATTCCTGCGGGATCGCACCCTACGATAGGAGTTTGCGGCCGGTGCCCCAGGAGATGCGGCCGGGGGTTTTGCAGTTCGGGCAGACTGCCATCCAGCTGGGTTGTGCTGCACCGCAATTGTCGCAGCGCCATGCCGGATCGGGGTCTGCGGCACTGGCGGCGCGCAGGGTTTCGCGGGGTTTGAGCAAGGTGCCGCCGGTCATGTCGGCGGCGTCGATATCGGCGAACAGCCGGAACAGGCGCTGATGGTTCAACCCCGCAGCCTTCGCGGCCTCGGCGAAATTTCGGGCCTCGGTGATGCTCTCCGCCGTGCCTGCCGCCAGCGCATGCCTGGCGCGCAGGAACAGGCTTTCGGGATGATCGGGGTTAGCCTGCACCAGCTTGGCGGCCTCGCGATGCAAAGCCGCGGCGTCTTGATGCACGGCGAGCGCAAAGGCGGCGATGTCGGGGTGGGGCATGCGGGTCCAGGCGTCCCGCAGCACGGATTGGGCTTTCGATTCCTTGCCCGCCCCGCGCAGCAGCTTGGCATAGGCGAGGATGGCGGGGACGAAATCGGGGCTGTCCTTCACCGCACGCTTGGCCAGACGCATCGCCTTGGAGGCGTCGGGCTCGGCATCAACCGCCGCGACGGCATAGGCGGCGGTGGGATCACCCGGGGCGGCGAGGGCGATGGCTTGTTGCCAGTTGCCGGTGCGGATCGCCACTTCGGAGCGTTCGGCGCGCAGCCAGGAGGGGGCGGCGTGGATGCGTTCAGCCTCACGCCCAAGCTTCGCCGCTGCGTCCCAATCTTGGCGGGCGACGGCTTGGCGAAACAGGCCGCGCAGACCGAGGAAGCCAGCTTCTTTGTGCTCGGAGAGTTGGCGATACAGTGCCTCGGCTTCATCCTCATACCCGGCCAGACGCGCGGCTTCGGCGGCGTGCAACAGGGTTTGTGAGGTGTCTCCGAGCAATTTGCGGGCGCGGGCGGTGTGCATGCGGGCTTGCGCCTGATTGCCGGCCGCGATGGCGACGAGGCCGCGGGTGACGGCCAATTCGCCCTGCGCCTTGCGTTGCCGGGCGCGCCATGCAGTGAAACGGGCGGGGAGGTTGAAGACGGAGAGCACGAGTTTGAGCAGGACGGTGAGGATCAGCACGATGATGGCGAGGCTGACGATGGCCAAGGGCGTGGCCATTTCGATGGTATATCCGGCCAGCGTGGCGCTGATGTGGCCGTGCAATTCCATCAGCCACCACGCGCCACCGATGATGGCGGCGCCGATCAGCAGGAAGCCGAGCACCGCGCGCATCAGGATTTTGCCACCAAGGCAAGGAGTGCGGCGCGGGCGTCGAGCAAGGATTTCGCGTCATCAAGCCAGGGTGCCATGGCCGCTTTTGCTGCGTCATCAAGCTTGGCCAGCGCGGCCACAGCGCCCGCCAGATCACCGGCATCCAGCTTGCCGTGCGCCGCTTCGAGCAGGACGGAGGCGGGGCTGCCGATCAAAACATGGTCGCCTTGGCGGATGGTGATGAGAGATTGCACGCGCTCCCAGGCGCGCGCCAGCTTGTCGTCTGAGGCAGCGATGGGCTGGCTGGCGGCGCGGGCGGCTTCGGCGAAATGGGTGAAAGACAGGCGCAAAGCGGGCTCGGTGGGGGCGGGTGTGGTGGCGAAACGGGTGAGGTCCGGCCCGGCACCGTCGATGCTGCCGATCGGTTGGCCGGCTTCCAGGGCTGCCGAGGCGGCGCGCAGGCGGTTGGCGAAGGCGGCACGGGTGGTGGATTGCGTCACGTCTTTTTTGATTTCGGCATCGAGTGCGGCGATGCGGGATTCCAGCGCGGCGCTGGCGGCGGCAACTTGGCCGGTGATGTCGGGCAAGGCGGCAGCGGGCTGCTTTTCCAGCGTGGCGAGACGCGCTTCGAGCGACTCAAGCCGTGCCGTGTCTGGTGCGGCGGGGGCTAGGGACGTTGCAGGCGCGGAGGATGCGGGGGCGGATTCCAGGGCGGCGAGGCGCAGTTTCAGCCCGGCGGCGGTGGTCTCCAAAGCGGTGAGGCGGGCGATCAGGGCGGTGTTGTCTGATGCAGCGGGGGAGGCTGATGGGGTGGGAGGCAGCAGATCAGGCAGGAATTTGGGCAATAGAAACGGCTCTGCTCCCACCGCCGCGACGAGCAGAATGGTGAGCCAAAGCGGCGTTCCACCGCGCTTGGCCACCACCGGCGCGGGCTCTCCGTGCTTGTCGGCGAGAGGGGCTTCGGCCCCATTGATCGGCTCAACAGGGTGCTCGGCAGCGGGCGGAATATGTTCGTCGGTCATGAAAGAAGCCCCACCAGCTCGTCTTGATTGGGATGCGATGCAACACGAATACTGCGCCAGGGCAAGGCCTGCAGCGCGCTGGCAGTTTGGGCCGAAATCACCAGCGCGTCGATTTTGGCAAGGCTCAGAGCGAGGTCTTTCGTCAGGCTGTGCGACTTTATGCAGCCGACAAAGGCGCGTGCGGTCTCGGCTGAGAAGAACATAGCGTGTTGCACCTCATTGCGCAGCAACGCCGTGACGATGGTGGGCGACAAACTCCGCGCGGAGCGGCTGCGATAGGCGATGCGGCGACGCACCACGAAGCCGCGTGTGCGCAGATCCCGCGCCAGGGTCATGCCTTGCCCGGCTCCACATACCAGCAACAGCGGTCCGGCTTTGGGATGAAGTTGCAAGGTGGCGAGTTCGGCCAGCGCCACCGCATCGCGCCCAGCACTGAGCACGTTGGTGAAGCCCGCCGCCAACGCGCGACCGGCCGTTGCATCCCCAACCGCCAACAGCGGCAACGCGCGGTCGATCTGATCGAGGGCGACGAGCGCGTTGGCACTGGTGACCAAGACGGCCTGCACCCGAGGCAAGGCTGGCAATTCGGCGCCCATTTCGATGCGCAGCATGGGGGCCACCAAGCACGGCCAGCCTTGATCGGCCAGCGTTTGCGCCGTCTGGCTGGCCGCTGGCTCCGGTCGGGTGATCAGCACGCCGCCACGATGGGCCAGAGCGAAACTCGGCAAAGAATGAGCGCGAGCGTTAGGCAAAGACGTCGCCAGGGCTGTCTGCGCGCAACTCGCCCCCCAATTCGCGGCCCATGCGCACGGCATCGCTGCGCAGGCCTTCGATGCTGCGGCGGATCATGAAGCTGCCATCGCCGCGCGCAACCAAACCGTCCAGCCGCATCCGACCCTCGGGCAGCATGGTGGCCAGACCACCGAGCGGGGTACGGCAGGAGCCGTCGAGCGTGGCTTGCAGAGAACGCTCGGCTTCAGCGGCGACGCGCGAATCGGCGTCTTCGATGCCCAACAGCATTTCGCAGATGGCGATATCGGCCTCGCGCACAGTGACGCCGACAATGCCCTGGCAGCAGGCCGGGAGCATGATGGCGGGGTCGATGCGGATATCGGCCTCATGCCCCATACCGAGCCGATTGAGGCCCGCGCCGGCCAGCAGCGTGGCGTCGAAATCGCCCGCACGGGTTTTGTCGAGGCGGCGCTGCACGTTGCCGCGCAGGAGTTGGAATTGCAGATCCGGCCTGCTCGCCAACATCTGCGCC
>CAIZGT010000591.1 GCA_903932545.1 uncultured Rhodospirillales bacterium | reverse complement strand
GCGGCGGAGAGGGCGGCGGCATTTTCCAGCGCGGCCTGCCGGATCGTCTCGGACAGCATATCCACATCATGCGCCCAGATTGCTGCGATCACGATGGCGGCGAACACGCACCCGGCCAACGCCAGCACGGCGGGGCGCGTGGCGATAAGTTCCAAGAACCACAACACGCCAAACGCCAAGCTTGGCGCGGCGATCAGCGCCAAAGCGGTGCCGAACATGTGGCCTGAGCGCATTGTTCTGCCCCGCTCCACGCTCACAATCCGGGAGCGGCCAGGGAGTCAGGCGCTGGTTCAACCATTTGTGGCCCACCGCGCTGGATCTCAAACAACGCCAGACCGCGCCGCACATGGCCATCTGGCAGCAGGCCCAGCACGCCGTCCACCCCGGCATAGCCCTCAGGGCGGGTGAGTGATGCGGCGCTAAAGCCGCCACTCGCCGCCAACACGCGCGCGATCGAGGCCGCGTCATAGGCCAGATCGGCAAGTCCTGGTGCAGGGCTGTTGAACCGTCCAGTATAGCGCGCGTCAAACTCGGCGCGCATCGCCGGGTCGGGCGCGGCATACCATGCGCCGATCAAATTGCCGGTGCCACGTGCCGCTGGGTTGGCCCATAACGCCGGGCCCATAATCCGCACTGCGGGTGGGTCGATGTCGTAATACGGCAACAGGCTGGTCACCACATCCAACCCCTCGCCAATCGAGGCGAGCAGCAGCGCGTCAAACGGTGGCGGTGGAATCTCGCTGCGGCGCAGTTCGGCGGCTTCTTTGCGGCCCTCAGCGTTGTGCTTGTTGATCGCCTCACGCAGCTTGGCATCAATCGGCCCGCGCCGTGCGCCATAGCCCGAAATCTCCTTCACCGTCGTATCAGCAACTTTGATGTTGCTGTCATCAACGCCGCGAATATCAGGCGCACTGCCGGCCACATTGGCGCGCAGAGCATCACCCATCACCCGGCCATAGTCGCTGTTGGGCAGCAAAGCGGCGAAATGCGTCTTGCCTTGGCTGCTCGCGGCCAGCACAAGACGGCGGACCTGCTGCGACGGCGTAAGGCCCATCACCCACACCCCTGGCTTGGCCTGCGCTTCATCAGAGGTGAAGGCAAGCATCGCCACGCCCGCGCTGATTGTTGCAGCGGCGGCGGCGGCTGTTTCTGGCGCGGTGAGTGGCCCGAGGATCAAACCGGCACCTCGCGCGATGGCCTGCGCTGCGGCAGCGGCAGCACCATCCGGCGTGCCATGCGTGTCGATCACGTCCAGCGGTGGCGCGCCTGGCGCCTCAAGCGCCAATTGCGCAGCTTGGGCCAGAGCAGTGCCGCGCTCAGCATTCGGCCCTGTCATCGGCGCGAGCAATGCCACGCGGCTGCCGAGCACCGGCATTGCGCGCTCAACCGGGGCAGGGCGTGCCATCGGCAGCGGTGGTGGCACATAGGCGTATTGCGGCTTGCTGCTGGTGCAGCCGGCCAATGCTAGGCTAAGCCCTAGGCCAAGGAGCTTCACACTTGTCAGACCCTGAACCCGCATCCCCGATCTCTCCGCCCCAGTCGCTGCTCACATCTCCGCCCGAAATCGCCCAATCTGGCCCCTCGGCGGTTTCTGACGGTCTTGTGCTGGTTTCCACGCCCATCGGCAACCTTGGCGATATGACACCGCGCGCGATTGCCACATTGCGTGCAGCGGATTTGGTGCTGTGTGAAGACACCCGCAACTCCGCCCGCCTGCTCGCCGCTTTCGACATCCGTGCCCGCTGTGCGCCTTTGCATGATCACAACGAGGAAGACCGCATCCCCGGCCTGCTCGCCATGCTGCGCGAGGGCAAGCGCATCGCGGTGATTTCAGATGCTGGCATGCCGGTGGTGTCTGACCCCGGCTTTCGGCTGGTGCGCGCAGCCTTGGCTGAAGGGCTGAAAGTCGGCGGCGTGCCGGGGGCGAATGCGGCGATGCTGGCGCTGATCCTCTCAGGCTTGCCGCCACTGCCGTTTCTGTTCCAGGGTTTTCTGCCATCCCGCCAAGCCGCGCGGCGTTCTGCGTTGGAGAAGCTGCGCATCATCGAACAGGCGGGGCTTGCCGCAACCACCATCTGGTATGAAGCCCCGCATCGCCTCGGCGAGACACTGGCCGATATGGCCGATCTGCTCGGCCCACGCCCGGCGGCGGTGGCGCGGGAGTTGACGAAGAAATTCGAGGAAGTCCGGCGTGGCACCCTCACCGAACTCGCCGCCCATTACGCGCAAGCCGAAGCGCGCGGTGAGATCACGCTGGTGGTTGGTCCGCCGCCAGAGGAGGCTGCGTCTGAGCTTGATCTAGACGCGATGCTGGCCGCAGCCATGACGCAGCATTCACTGAAAGACGCCGTTGCCGCCGTGGCCGAAGCCAGCGGGCAGCCGCGCAAGGCGGTCTATGCCCGCGCCTTGGCACTTTCGGGCAAGGGCTGAGCCTACTTCGCTGCTTGCGCCACCACGGCATTCCACAATGCAAACAACTCCGTCTGCCCGTCCCGGTCCCGCGCTTTTGGGCGCACGGCGGTGTGGACCAGCACGGTGTGGGTGGTGGGGTCGATCAGCATGGTCTGACCATAAATGCCAAACAACTGAAACTGCCGTGCAGCACCGGGCATGATCCACACCTGATAGCCATACCCAAGCCGCCGCCCGCCTTGGCCAGGGGCGAGGAAGGGGGCGTGCACCGTGGTGGCGTCGATCAGGTATTGCTTGGGGATGATCTGCGCACCATCCCATGCCCCGTCTTGCGCCAACAACACGCCAAACCGGCCCCAGTCGCGCAGCGTCGCGCTGAAGCAGCAATACGCAACTTCCAAGCCTGTCTGATCGATAATCCAGGACGCCGCCGATTCCGCCCCGATTTTGCGCCAGATTTGGCTTTCCACCAGGTCTGACAAGCTGTGATGCGTCACGCGGCTGAGCACCAGGCCCAGCACTTCGCTATCCAGCCCGGCATAATGAAATTCAGTGCCCGGTGCCGCAATGCGCTTGTTGAACTGGCGCACCACCTCGGCCGCGCCCTTGGTATCCTTGGCCATCAAGTCACGGCCAAGTTTGCGGATATCGTCCTTGCCGTCATAAACCTCGTGGAAATCAATCCCGCTCGCCATCTGCAACAAGGCGCGCAGCGGGGATTGTCCGATCTCGGCGTCAGCCAATTCCGGCACGTAACGCGCCACTTTGTCGTCAAGTGAATGGATCGCGCCGTCCTGCACCGCGATCCCCACCAGCATGCTGACGATGGTTTTGGACATCGATTGCGAGCTTAGCCGGTCGGTATCGCGTCGTGCGTATTGGTAGTGCTCAAACTGGATGGTGTGGTCATGCAAGATCAGCAAGCCCGTGGTGGGATTGCGTGCAATGTAGTCAGCAATTGTATGACGCTGACCCTGATATTCATATTCCACCGCCAACTCTTCCGGCGCACGGCCCAGATTGCTGGGTGTTGCGGCGGCTTCAATATTATGCGCGGGCAGCACCTGATCGAGATGGCTATACGTACCAACAACGAATTTCTGTTCACGAAAATTCGTCATCGTTCCAATCGGATAGCCATCCGCCGCGCCATAGGCAGCAGCGTCCGGTCCACCGTCAGAAAACACCGGCAGCGCCTGAGCCATCACATGGGTCGAGAGGCCGAGAGCGGCAAACGCCATCAGAACACGTTGCATCATCAAAGCACCAGCGCCCCCAGCAAAGCATCCAGGCGTTTGCGGCCGGCTTGTGTGGCTCGCAGCATATTTCCGTCCCAGGTCACATAGTCTTCATCTTGCGCAGCACGCAGCATCGCGGGGTCGAGGCACGCCGACAAGTCCAAACCCGTACGTTTGGTGAATTGTTTTGTTGCAATTCCTTCAGACAGCCGCAATCCCATCAGCAGCATCTCCCGCGCCCGATCAGGGGCGGCGATCAGTTCCTCGCCGCGCGTGCCGTGGCCGTGGTGCTCCACCAATTCGGCCCAAGGCTCAGGTGCCCGATGGCGGGTGGTGGCGAGCAGCTGATCGCCCAGCATCAGCCGCCCATGCGCGCCGGGGCCGATGCCCACGTAATCGCCATAACGCCAATACACCAGATTGTGGCGGCTCTCCCCGCCCGACACCGCGTAGTTCGACACTTCATACGGCAGCAAGCCGAACCGCGCGGCTTCCTCGGCGGTGGCGTCATACATCTC
>CAIZGT010000590.1 GCA_903932545.1 uncultured Rhodospirillales bacterium | reverse complement strand
GGATGATGTTGTCGATGCCCGCGCGGGTGAGCAATTGGCCGAGCAGCAAGCCGGATGGACCAGCGCCGATGATGGCGACTTGAGTGCGCATGAAAGTCTCCCCTGTTGCTGACACATTGCGCGCAAGCAGGCTTGACCGGAATGCAGAGATCGCGCTCAGACTTGCACAAATCGAACAGGATCACGCATGCAGCCGGTTCCCGCGTATTGGCTCTACGGCGAAGGATCAGCTTCGGATCTGCCGGATATCTTGCACATTGAGAGCATCACTACCCGCTCGGCATTGCACAATTGGCGCATTGAGCCGCATCGGCATCGCGATTTGATGCAGTTCTTTTTGCTCGAATCCGGCGGTGGGACGGCGACGATTGACGGGGTGGCGCATCGGCTCTCGCCGGGTATGGCGCTGTTGATGCCGCCGTTGGTGATCCATGATTTTACGTTTGAGATCGGGACATCAGGCTTCGTGGTGTCGGTGGCGGCGGATTTGATGGGCTTTTCAGCTCATCCGACGGCGCTGTTGGTGGTGCCAGACTCAGCCGCTTTGGCGGAGCTTGGTGCTGCGATGCGCGCAGCACTTGCTGAGTTTGACCGCAACGGATTGGGGCGTGACGTGGCGCTCGCCGCGCATGGCAGGCTGATCGGCCTGTGGTTCGCCCGCGCAGCCCAAGCCCAGGCGCGTGCCGGAGCCGCACCGGCGGATATCGCCACACGCCTCGCCGCGCGGTTTGTCGAGATGGTGGAGCGGGATTTCCGCCGTAATCTGGCGTTGGAGGATTACGCCAGCGCGCTCGCGGTCTCGGTACCGCATCTGAGCCGGGTGTGCCGGGCGGTGCTGGGGCGCTCGGCGCTGCCGGTGATCCATGACCGCATCATGCTCGAAGCGCGGCGGCATTTGGCCTACACGTCGATGTCGGTGTCGCAGATTGCCTGGGCGTTGGGGTTTTCGGACCCAGCCTATTTCACCCGGTTTTTCACCGGGCGGGCTGGGATGGCCCCCTCGGTCTATCGCGCCCACCCCGCCGCGACGCGATCAGCCATTTCGGCAGACAGCCCGAGATAGCCAGCCGGATCGCATTTTGCGCGGGCGGCTTCGAGACCGCCGAGGGCTGTGACGAGTTCGGCGTCTTCTGCCACCACATCGGCCAAGGCACGCGTCTGCTCAATACCTTTCAGACAGGCGGCATAGACGAGATCATGCGCGTGTTGGCGGCCCAGCTTGGGGGCGGCGGCCATCATCACCGCTTCGGCGACGATGAGGCCGTGGGTGAGGTTGAGGTTTTGGCGCATCCGATCCTCATGCACCACCAGCCCGGCAAGCATAAAGCGGGCTTGGAACAGGGCGGCACCGCTGAGCAGGAAGCTTTCGGGCAGTGACACCCATTCGAGATGCCACGGCCCGGTGGCGCGTTCGAAATCGTGGATCATGCCGTCGAGCATGGTGGCGACATGTTGGCGCACGGCTTTGGCGACGGCGAGCATGAGTTCGCTGGAAACCGGGTTGCGCTTTTGCGGCATGGTGGAGGAGGCGCCGCGTCCGTGCACGAAGGGCTCGGAGACTTCGCCGAATTCGGTGGCGCACATCAGCATCACATCGGTGGCGATTTTGCCGAGTGTGCCGGTGATCAGGCCAAGGATCGCTACGGCCTCGGCCAGCCCGTCGCGCGCGACGTGCCAGGTGATGGCGGGTTGAGCGAGGCCGAGTTCGGCGCAGAACAGCGCCTGCATCTCCAAGCCGCGCTCACCGACCGAGGCGAGGGTGCCCGCTGCGCCGGAGAAGCTGCCCATCAGAACGCGTGGGCGAGCTTGTTGAACGCGCTCGATGTGACGCTCGATGGAGGACAGCCAGATGGCGGCCTTGTAGCCGAAGGTGATGGGGAGTGCGTGTTGCAGATGGGTGCGCCCGGCCATGGGTGTGGCGCGGTGCTTGATTGCCATTGCGGCGAGGATGCCGCGCAACTCGATCAGGTCGCGCTCGACAATCTCCAGC
>CAIZGT010000589.1 GCA_903932545.1 uncultured Rhodospirillales bacterium | reverse complement strand
TGCGGGTGTAGTTCAATGGTAGAACGGCAGCTTCCCAAGCTGCATACGAGGGTTCGATTCCCTTCACCCGCTCCAAGCGTGCATCATTGGCGCTGGTGCCCAAGCCGAAGCGCTTGCCGCTTGTGGCGCTCATCCCCGCTTCCTGCGCCGATGGTCTACGATTTCAACGCTGTCTCAGATTTTGAGAATTTCTGCCGCAGATTTCAGGAGTCATTAACCAATTTGATCAAAAATTGGATCGTTCTCACGGATCAGAATGACCGTGCCACGATCCCTGGTATCGCTTTGCGCAGCGCAGAGCGTGTCCGGGCCGAATTTAGGGCGGCCCTGTCATGCAAACGAATTACCCAGCGCCGGGATTTGCCCTGTCGCGTCGTGGTGCCTTGGGGTTCGCAGCGGGCGGACTCGCCACTTTGGTGTGTGGAGACCAGGCGCTGCGTTCAACTTCGGGTGAACGCAAGGGGCGGGATTGGAGCGAGTTATCCGCTGTTCCGGCACAAATCGGTATGATCGCGGTGCCACGGCGGCTGAGCCATCCCGTGCAGCACAGCAGCGCCACCGTGGCCGGCTGGCAAGATTTCAAACGCCGTTTCATCACCAGTGACGGTAGGGTGAGTGACAACGGCAATGGCGGCGTGGCGCACAGCGAGGGGCAGGGCTGGGGGATGCTGTTGGCGGTGGCGCTGGACGATATGGCGATGTTCGATCTGTTGCACGATTGGACGCGCCGCAACCTGCAATGCCGCCACGATGCGCTGCATGCGTGGCGCTATCAGCCGCAAGCCGCCGTTCCGGTGTCTGACCACAACAACGCCAGTGACGGCGATTTGTTTATTGCTGGAGCTTTGTTGCGGGCGGCTTGGCGCTGGCACCGCCACGAATTGGCCGCTGAGGCACGCGAAATCGCGGCGGATATTCTGCAAACCCTGGTCCATGTGGTGGGCGGGCGGACCGTGCTGCTGCCCGGCGCGGTGGGGTTCGAGAAGGCGCGCAGTGTGACGGTTAATCCATCGTACTATATCATGCCGCTATTTGATGAACTCGCCACCGTGCTGCCCTCGCCAGTGTGGCAGGATTTGCGCACGCACGGATTGGCGCTGCTGCATGACGGCCGCTTTGGCCCGTGGCGGTTGCCGCCGGATTGGCTGGAAGTGGACCGCGCGACCGGCAAGCTACGCCCGGATCCGGATCGTCCGTCACGGTTCTCCTATGACGCTGTTCGGGTGCCGTTGTGGTTGGCGTGGTTGGCGGGGACAGCGGGGGAGGGTGGCGGAACTGTGCGCCAAGGCGAGCCTGCGCTGCATGATTTCGTGCATTACTGGCACCGCTTTGGCCCAACGCCGCCTGCCTGGATTGATGTCACGTCCAGTCAGGTGGCGGCATATCCCGCGCCACCCGGAATGGCTGCCATCGGGCGCGTATCGGCTGGTGCGGCATCCACAGGACGAGACGCAATCGCAAAGGCAAATGAAAACCCGTTGATCGGGGAGTCGTTGCCGTTGGTTTCTGCTTCCATTGACTACTACTCTGCGGCATTAACTTTGGTATCGCGATGCGTCTGGCAGGAATGCTGTGACGCTTAGGGTGGCAGATGTGAAGTCGGGAGTGGTATTGTGAGCAAGCAGACAACGGATGTTGACCGGGCGCTGGCAGCCATTGGCGGCCAATCTCTGACTTATATCACGTATGGACCGCGCCCGTTGCCGCAGCCCAATCCGGAACTGAACAAGATTTTCACCTATAACGATGCAGGCATTAGCGAATATCATCCGCCTGCGGTGGAACTGGCGACGCCCGACGCTGAGGCAGAGACTGCGGTAATGTCGTCCCTGGCGGGGCTGCCGGTCGCTGAGGCTGCGCCGCTGGCGGCAGAGGCGGCCCCAATGGCCATGCGCCCGATCGCGGCCCCGACAGACATGCGCGCAGCACCGGCGCCGTCTGGCCTGCAGGGGGACGTTTGGCGTGAGCGCGTTGCCGCCAATGCGCCGATCTCGGCGAAAAGCGCTGAAGAGCGATCTTTGGCGGCCATGTTCAACATGCTGGCTGGCAAAACCCACGGCCACGCGCCGGACGCCGCGACGCCAGCAACGCCGCAGGCACCGCAATCCGATAATGGCGATTTGTTCCGCCGTCTCTAACGCCATACCACGGCGCGAAGATTTCACTTCGCAGGTGCACAAAATTTGTCTATACGCACCTTCTCGAGGGGTATCTCGACTGACTCGCCCTTATGCTCCAGTTCGGTTCGTGTGGTTCGATGCATTTTGTCGTAATTTATTGGTGCCCCGGATGGACGTTACGTTATTGTAGTGATATGCGCTTCGCCTAAGAATTCCGCGGACATAAAACAATGTTTGCTGTCATTAAATACAAAATCGATTTCGTTTTCTAAAGCTTGCTCATCTTCATGTGATTGGACGTGAGATACATATTTCATCCATGTATTGAGTATGAAATGCAGCCAGAAGATATCGATTGTCTTGCCGATACCGTTGCAACTTTGTGGTTGCATGAATACGCTTGCTTGTCGTAGCAGTTCTCCCAAACGGGGTCGCGCGTTACGTTGGGTGTTGGGCGAGGCGTGTCTGGGTTCTGAGCTTGGGCGCCGCGCTGGCACTGGGCAAAGTTCCGTTGGTGTCGAAGGTCGCATTAATCGGTTGTTGTCGTCGGCCAGTCATCATTTAGGCATGGTTAACTGGTTGTGTGATGTCAATTGTTTCGCCCCGGCATTTGTCGGATTGCATGGTAATTTCGCCGGTTTCCCAGGCGTTGCCCAGAGAGTGTAACTATGAGCAGCACAGTGACAGACTTGGTTGGCGTTTCTGGGCGTGATTTCACCCCGCATCCGAGGCGTGATCGCTGGCTGGGCGCATTGCTTGGCCTGATTGGCGTTCTCACCATTCTTACAATTTCGACAGTACCATTGGTGCCGCGCGAGCAGGCGGTGTTCGGCATTTTTGCCGCGATTATCTTTACTGTAGCCAATCGTTTTGAAGGTCGTGCAGCGACGTTGTTCCTGGTTGCATTGTCACTAAGT
>CAIZGT010000588.1 GCA_903932545.1 uncultured Rhodospirillales bacterium | reverse complement strand
TGACACTTCATATGGCAGCAAGCCGAAACGCGCGGCTTCCTCAGCGGTGGCGTCATACATCTCCGCCGCGTCATCATCCTCCGGCAGCACAATCTCGCCACGCCTGAACAACCCGTCATAAACCGTGTTGGGCTCGATGGTGAGTTGGTAAAGCGACAGATGATCCGCCGCCAAGCTCAGCGCCTGACGCAACTCCTCCCGCCAAGCCGGCAGGGTCTGGCCAGGACGGGCGTAGATTAGGTCGAACGACAAACGCGGAAACATCTCGCGCGCCAGCGCAATCGCGGCAATCGCGGCTCCGGCATCGTGCTCGCGGCCCAGGCGCTTGAGATCAGCATCATGCAGGCTCTGCACCCCGATCGAGACGCGGTTGACGCCCGCTTGGCGAAACGCGGCGAATTTTGCGCGTTCGATGCTTGTCGGGTTGGCCTCCAGCGTGATCTCAAGATCATCAACCGCATGAAACAACCGCCGCGCATCGGCGATGATGTCAGCGGTGATCTGCGGGTCCATCAGGCTGGGCGTGCCCCCACCGAAGAAGATCGACACCAGTCGGCGCGGCCCAACACGGGCGGCCTCCCAAGCCAATTCTTGGCGCAACGCCGCGCCAAATCGCGCCTGATCGATCCGCTCGCGGACGTGCGAATTGAAATCGCAATACGGGCATTTTGACAGGCAGAACGGCCAATGGACGTAGAGAGCCAAATCTTGCATGACGCGTCATTTAGCAGGTTTCGCGCCGCCTCCAACCCGCCTTACGTATTCGTAAGTAAACGCTCCAATTCGGCCGCCAACGCCGCAATTTCCGCGGCGGCCAGGGATTTTGGCGCGCTCTCGCACACGCCCAACCCACGCGCGAACGCGGTGGCCATCCCGGCGCGATTACCGAGCCGCGCTTCCACCATCTGCGCGCCGCCTTTGGCCATTTGGGTCAGAATCTGAGTGAGCAGCGCCCCCTTTGCCGGGGCGCGGTTGAGCACCACCCGCGCCTTGCGACGTTCAGCCAGCGCCAATTTCAGCGTGCCCTCCGCCGCCCACAAATCCGGCAGGCTCGGTTGCAGCGGCACCAACACCAAATCAGCCGCGCGGATCGCAAGCTTGGCCTCGGTCTCAATCTGCGGCGGGCTGTCGATGATGATGATATCATGCCCATCGCGCAGTCGGTCCAACTCGGCGGCCATCCGCCAACCCGCCACGTCACTGAGATGGACGTCAACGACTGGTTTGCTGGCGGCGCCACGCACCGCGTGCCAGCGCGTCAGGCTGCGCTGCGGATCAATATCCAGCAATGCCACGCGTCGCGTTGTCGCCCAAAACGCGGCAAGATTGGCGGCAATCATGGTTTTGCCAGCACCGCCCTTCTGTTGCGCTACGGTGATAACCAACGCCATAATAAAATCCGATCCTGCAATATCCGTTCAGTCCAGGCTTTTGTCGTCGCAATGCGAAACATTTCGTGATCGTGAATCGCCATCGCCCAGAGACATTGCTACGCTAGCGACAACAAAGGAGCGTTTCCATGCCGGATGTCGTTGTCGCACCGCCGACCCCATCACCTCGCCTGATTGACCGTGCGCTGCGCCGCATCACCGGCGTATGGCGCGATATGGCGTCCAGCGTGTCGCGCGATGAAGGCGAGAGCGTTGAGGCGCAGATGCGCGCCTGCCTGGATGGGCGTGGCGGTGAAGTGTCAGCCCGCAACCGGGCGGCAAAGCTGGCGGAAACCTATCTCTCCCTCGATGCCGACGGTCAAAAGGCGTTTCTGCGCAGCATCGCCAGCTTTGATGCCGATGATGCGCAGATCACCAAATCCTACCAAGCACTGCACGACGCCCGCGACGATGCCACCCGCGCCGCCGCCAAATCCACCCTGCGCCGCATGCTGGAGCCGCCACGCCAGCGCCTGCTCACCCAGTTTACCACTATTCCTGATGGGATGAAGTTCCTGGTGGAACTGCGAAACACGTTGCTCGGCCTCACCAAATCTGATCCGATGCTTGCAGCGCTCGAAGCCGATCTGCGTGGCATGCTGGCGAATTGGTTCGATGTCGGCTTCCTCGAACTCAAGCGGATCGACTGGGCCTCCCCCGCTGCCCTGCTTGAAAAGCTGATGCAATATGAAGCGGTCCACGAAATCAAATCCTGGCGCGACCTGAAAAATCGCCTCGACAGCGACCGCCGCTGCTACGCCTTCTTCCATCCGCGCATGCCCGATGAGCCGCTCATCTTCGTGGAGGTCGCGCTGGTCAAAGGCCTGGCTGGTTCGGTGCAGCGCCTGCTCGATGAAGACGCGCCGGTGCAGAACCCGCACGAGGCGGACACCGCAATTTTCTATTCCATCAGCAACTGCCAGCGCGGCTTGGCTGGGATCAGCTTCGTCAACTTCCTCATCAAGCGCGTGGTGCATGAGTTGGGCGGCGAATTTGCCAACCTCAAAACTTTCGCCACCCTCAGCCCCATCCCCGGCTTCCGCCGCTGGCTCGACAAGAAACTCACCGAGGAAGAAACCACGCTGCTCACCGACGAGGAGGCCTCGGCTCTGGCCGTGTTCGAGCCCGGCACAAACGGCACCGCTTCGCTCAAGGCGCTGCTGGCGCGCAAGAATTGGGTAGAAGACACCGCCATCCTCAAGGCACTCGACCCCGTGCTGGTGCGAATTTGCGCCCGCTATCTGCTCGCCGAGGGCCAGGGCAAACGCGCGCAGGATCCGGTGGCGCATTTCCACCTCTCCAACGGCGCGCGGGTTGAGCGGATCAACATGGAGGCGGACATCTCGACCAAGGGCGTCAAGGAGAGTGCGACCATGATGGTCAACTACCTTTATGACCCGAACAAAATCGAGGCCTATCACGAGGATTACGCGGGCGAAGGCCGTCGCCATGCCTCAACCGTGGTGCGGAAATTAGCACGCGGCTGGGTTTAACCCGCCCCAACGCCCGTCATGCGAGCGTTGCGTGGCAATCCACCGCCATGCAGCCTGCCCAGCGGTGGATCCCCATGCTGCGCTCGCAATGACACAGTGGATGGTTTGAGATTCACGCACAGCAACGCTACGCTTGTGCCAACGTCTCAAGGCAAGGCAAAGCGCGATGAACGCTCCTGTTTCGATCATCCATCCCGAAATCACCGACACCCGTCGCCTGGAGCTTCTGCGCCAAGTTGAACGCAAGCTGCTTTGGCTGTCGGCATGGATGATCCATAACGCCAACCACATCCGCCCCAATCGCGATGGGCTGAAAGTCGGCGGACATCAGGCTTCCTGCGCCTCGGTGATCTCGATCATGACGGCGCTGTATTTCGAGATGCTCCAGCCGCAGGATCGCGTGGCGGTAAAGCCGCATGCTGGGCCGGTGTTTCACGCCGCCAATCTGCTGTTCGGTCGCCAAACGCCGGAGAAAATGCAGGGATTGCGGCAGATGGGCGGCGTGCAGCCCTATCCCAGCCGGGTGAAAGACGGCGGCGAGGTGGATTTTTCCACCGGCTCGGTCGGCCTCGGCGTGGCGATGACCAGCTTCTCCGCCTTGATGTCGGATTACGTCCGTCTGCACGGCTTGGCCGAGGATCGCGCGGTGCCGCCCGGCCGACACATCGCCATTGCGGGCGATGCCGAGCTTGACGAGGGCAACATCTACGAAGCCCTGCTCGAAGGCTGGAAACACGATGTCCGCAACGTGTGGTGGATCATCGACTACAACCGCCAAAGCCTCGATTCCGTGGTGCCCGATCGTCTGTTCGGCCGGATCGAGGGCTTGTTTCGCGACATGGGCTGGAACGTGGTGACGATGAAATACGGCCGCAAACTCGAAGCCGCCTTCCAGCGTGAAGGCGGCGAGGCGTTGCGCCGCTTCATCGATGATTGCCCCAACAGCCTCTATTCCGCGCTCACCTTCCAAGGCGGTCCGGCATGGCGTCAGGCGCTGCTGGCCGAGCTGGGCCGCGATAAGGGCGTGCGCGCCATTATCGATCCGATGTCAGACGCCGAACTCGCTGATTTGATGAACAATCTCGGCGGCCACGACATCGAGAGCATCATCGAACATCTGCGCGAGGCCGATGCGCTGGGTGATCAGCCCACCTGCTTCATCGCCTACACCATCAAAGGCATGGGCCTGCCGTTTGCTGGCCATAAAGACAACCATGCCGGGCTGATGACCAAGGAGCAGATGGAGCATTTCCGCACCCAGATGCGCATCCGCCCCGGCCATGAGTTTGATCTGTTTGAGGGGCTCGATATCTCCGCCGAAGAGATGGCAGCGTTCGTCAACAGCCGCCCATTCGCTGCAAAGCTCACCCCACAAGGTCGCGCGCTCACCGCGCCAATTGTGGCCATCCCCGATCTGCTTCCAGCGCCAGACGCCACCGGGCGCAAGATGGCCACGCAATCCGGCTTTGGCGAAATCCTCGCCGAAATCGGCCGTGCTGAAGGCCCGTATAAAGAACTCGCCGCCCATATCGTCACCACCAGCCCAGACGTGACGGTCTCGACCAATCTTGGCCCTTGGGTCAATCGGCGCGGCGTGTTCGACCGCCACACCCGCAACGATGTGTTCCGCGATGCCAAACTCGCCTCCGCCCAGCGCTGGGGCATGGCCCCCGCCGGGCAGCATATCGAGTTGGGGATTGCCGAGCAGAATCTGTTCCTGCTCCTCGGTGCTGCTGGCCTATCGCATTCCCTGCACGGCGCGCGGGTGCTGCCGATCGGCACGGTGTATGACCCGTTCGTTAATCGCGGCCTCGATGCGCTGATCTACGCCTGTTATCAGGACGCCCGCTTCCTGCTGGTATCCACCCCGTCCGGCATCACGCTCGCCCCCGAAGGTGGTCAGCACCAATCGATCAACACGCCCCTGATCGGCATGGCCGCCGACCGACTGGCAAGTTACGAGCCGACGCATGTGGACGAATTGGCCATCCTGCTGCGTCACGCCTTTCATCACATGCAACAACCCGACGGCTCAGCCGTTTGGCTTCGGCTCTCAACCCGGCAGATCGAGCAGCCCACGCGCGTGCTGGATCCGGCGGAGGTGATCGCAGGAGCGCATTGGGCGGTGAAACCCGCACCAGGCGCGCGAATCATTATCGCCTACCAAGGCCCGATCGCACCCGAAGCCTACGAGGCGTTTGCCGAGTTGCAGAGCGAAGAACCCGGCGCTGGCCTGCTCGCCATCACCAGCACCGACCGCCTGCATGATGGTTGGCTTAAAGCCGCCCGCGCTCGACGAGGCGGAGACGCGTCGGCGCTGTCACATATCGAGCGCATCCTGGCGCCGCTGGCTGCAGGTGCGGCACTTGTCACCGTGCTTGACGGCCACCCTGCGGCACATTCCTGGCTTGGCGCGGTGCGCGGCCAACGCGTGGTGCCGCTTGGGCCAGATCATTTCGGGCAGGCGGGAGATTTGCCGGATTTATATGCCGAGTATGGCATCGATGCCTCCGCGATTTTGGACGCGTGTGCCCAGGCGCTACTTGGATAAGTTGGCCCTACTCGGCCGGAAATCCACAAAATGCGTAACCGATGTTGCGCACGCTGTTGATCACCACGCCGCCGGTGCCAAACTTGTGGCGGATCTGATGCACAAGATTGTCCAGCGCGCGATCTTCGGCCACAAACGGGCGGCGCAGCACATGTCGTGACAATTGATCGCGCTCGACAGCGACGCCGGGATTGGCGGCAAGGACGTAAAACAGTTCGAACTCTGTCGAGGTCAACGGCACTGTGCTGCCATCTGGGCGCACAACTTTGCGCTCAGCGGTCACGATATGCCATTTTCGCGGCTGCACGCTTCCGCTCGGCTTAGAACGCCGCATATGCGCGCGAACCCGTGCCACCAATTCCCGCGTGCTGATCGGCTTGAGCAGAAAATCATCGGCGCCAAGTTCAAGCCCAATGACCCGGTCAGCCTCACTGCGATTGCCCGTAAAGAACAGCACCGCCGCGTTGCTGTGTTGGCGCAGCACCGGCAACAGCAAAAGCGTGTCCACCGATTTCAGTCTTTGATCGAGCAAAATGATATCGGGCTGCCATTGCTCCAGCAGCGACAGGGTATCGCTCCAGTTTTCGCTGATCCGACACATCATGCCGGAATTGGAAAATGCTTCCGCCAACTCACCAAGAAGCTCCACATCGTCATCGACCAGAAGGATTTTATGACGATCGTCTGCCGCGTGACTCATTGCTCCTGGATCAGGACGAAGCACAACCTGCGCTGTGGGCAATTGTTGATGCATTTTGCCTGTCTCCGATTGAAAAAAATCTCCCTGCGCATCAAATAATTTATACCCAATTTTACCAATCGGTAAGTATGTCATTGGGTGTTCGCTCGTCACAAACTGCCGGGCTCATCCGCCGCTTTGGCCTAATAGACTGTTTAGAATAAGAAAAATCGCTATTGTCACTTCCAAATATCAAATTTTCGGTAGAAAATTTTACAAATCACGACAAAAAACCAGTTGGCTTACATAGGCATCGGTGCTTTCCTGCAACGGATAAAGCGAAT
>CAIZGT010000587.1 GCA_903932545.1 uncultured Rhodospirillales bacterium | reverse complement strand
GAACGCCGCAACCGCCGCGATATCCACCGCCTGGACCGCTGAGAGACGTCCCGCTTCGGCCAATAATCGCGTCAGCACGAGTGTTTGCCGGTGCATCTCATCCGGAATATAACGCATCGTCAGCGCCATCGCCGCCGCCAGCACCGCCAGCCCAGCCACTTCGCGTGACAACGGCGCGCGGCCCTCATCGCGCGCCTGTTGCAACCGCTTGGCCGAAGCCGGTTGGCTGCGGTCTTCGCGATCACTCTCCCCCGCCACGCTCAAAGCCCCGCCATAATCAAAGCCCTGCCATAATCAAAGCCCGGGCAGACTGACGAGTAAGCTGCGCGCCTCACTGCGCCAGATATCAAGCAGCAATGGCGACAGTAGCAGCAACAGCGCCATGCCGCCGAGGATTTGGCCAGGGGCTGCGGCGAAATAGGTTTGCAGTTGCGGCACCAACCGCGCAATCAGCGCCAGCGCCAGATGAAACATCAGCCCGGCCAGCAAAAACGGAGCAGACAGCCGCAACGCGAGGGCAAACGCCGCATTCAGCGCTGCGATCACGCTCTGTGCTGAGTCGGCACTTGGCAGCGCTCGGCCGGGCGGGATGATCCGATACAGCCCCACCACCGCGGCAATCGGGGCCATCCACAGCCCGCTGATCAACAGCAGCAGTGGCGCTGCAAGGCCGAACAGTCGAGACAATGCCGAAGCCCCGCCGCCCAGCATCGCATCTGGCTGCAGCACGTTGGTCATCCCCACCGCGCCTGCGATAATCTGTCCCGCCATCGGCATTGCAAAAATCAGCAGGCGCACCAGCCATCCGAGCCAAAGACCGGTGGTGATCTCCGCCAGAACCATCTGCGCCAGCAGCAACGGTTGATCAGGTGGCGGTTGGATCTCCGGCAGGAGCACGGGCAGCACCAATGCCGTAAAGGCGAAAGCGATGGCCAGACGAATGGTGGAGGGCAGTTCCGCCTCCCCCAATCCGGGCAGCAACATGCAAGCCGCGCCCAATCGGCAGAACACCAGGATCAGGCCGAAGCCGTAAATCGGCAGTTGATCGAGTGGGTTCATCCGCCGCCCACCGCAATCAGCCGATCAAACAGATTGGTGGTATAATCGCGCAACGTGGCGAGCATGAACGGTCCGGCCAGCATCAGTGTGGCGACAATGGCTGCCATTTTGGGAATAAATGCCAGGGTTTGCTCGTGAATTTGCGTCACCGCCTGCACCAGCGACATCGCCACGCCCACCACAAGCCCCACCGCCAGCACCGGTCCGCCAAGCTTGAGCAGCACCAGCATTGTCTCGCGCAGCAATTGGGAGAGATCGGCCTCCTGCATCGCTAAATCGCCATATGCATGATGTCTTGATAGGCCTGCACCACCCGGTCGCGCACTGCCACCGTGGTTTGCAGCGACAATTCGGCTTTCGAGACGGCCGTCACAACGTCGAGCAGATTGCCATGGCCGGAAATTGCGGCGCGCGATTGCGTCTCGGCCTGTTGGCTCTGCGTCACCGCGCCTTGCAGGGCGGAACTCAGCACTTGGCCGAAATCACCCGCTTGCACTGCAGGAGCCGCGCCGCCGGACAACGCAGCGCGATAGGCCTGGAGGGCGACAGGAGCAGCGATGGCACCTTGTGCCATCGCTATTTCAGCATCGCGATGGTGCGCGTCAGCAAGCCGCGCGTTATCTGCATCGCCTGCAGATTGGCGCTGTAAGACCGCTGTGCCTCACGCATATCCATCACCTCCACAAACGAATTCACGTTCGGCAAATTCACATAGCCGCGCTTATCCGCCGCCGGATTCGACGGGTCGTATTTCTGCGGAAACGCCGAAGGATCGGTGCCGACTTTCTTCACCTTCACGGCATCCGCTCCGCTCGCCCGATCAAGCTGGTTGGCGAAGGTGACGGTTTTGCGACGATATGGGTTGGCCCCTGGTGTAGCGCCGGTGCTGTCTTGGTTCGCAAGGTTTTCCGCGATCACCCGCAGCCGCGTGGTTTGCGCCTGCATGCCGCTGGCGGAGATATCAAGCGCCTTTTCCAGATCCATCGCCTAGCCCCCTATTTGCCCAAAGCGGTGCGGAACATGCCCATATATTTTAAATAGATCGCCGAGACCGCCTCGTGCTGGCTGTCGGTTTGGGCGATGCGCTCCATCTGCACATCGACTGAGACCTGATTGCCATCCGGCGCCTTCTCGCCGCGCAGCAACGCCGCGCTTTGGTCGTGGGTGATCAGGCCCGGCAGATGCATCGCGTCTGTCGTCTCCAGCCCGCCACGCGGGGTGGTGGTGATCTGTGCGCCGAGCACGTCCGCGAACGGCTTGATATCGCGCGCCACCCATCCTGGCGTGTCCGCATTGGCGAGGTTCTCACTCAACATTGCCTGCCGTGCGCCGAGCCATTGCAGACGCTGCTGCGCCAATGCGAACAAATCCATATCGGATTGTGCCATCCAACCCTCCTGATCACGCGCGCAATATGCCGGGCAGATGTTGAGAATGGGTTAAGACGAAGCGGTTTTCCTGCGCACAAACTCGGATTAACATTCGCGCAATCAATCAGGAGAGCGGCCATGGCCCGAGCCCACACCAATCGCACCGCCCTCGTGGTCGGCGGCTCTATCGGCGGGCTGGTGGCGGGCCTTCTGCTGCGCAAATCGGGCTGGCAGGTCACGATTTGCGAGCGTTCCCCGGTGCCGCTCGCCGGCCGCGGTGCTGGCATCGTCACCCATCGTGCGCTGTGGGACAGCCTGTTTGCCGCAGGGATTGACCCAGCCATGGAAGACGGTGTGGTGGTCGAAAACCGGGCAGCCTTCGCGCGCGATGGCAGCGTGTTGGAACGCAGCTCCTATCACCAGATCATGACGTCATGGGACCGGCTTTTCGCCCTCGTGCGCGAGGAGTGGGGCGAGCACGGCTACCATCTTGGGCGCGAGCTGGCAGCCATCACGCACAATGCCGACAGCGTGGTCGGCCATTTCACTGATGGCACCATGCTCACCGCGGATCTGCTCGTGGGTGCCGACGGCTTCCGCTCCAGCGTGCGCCAGATTGTAGCGCCCGACGTGCAACCGCTCTACGCCGGCTATGTCGGCTGGCGCGGCATGGTGGAGGAAGGCGATCTGCCGCCGGACACCCACACCGCAATTTTCAACATATTCGGCTTCTGCCTTCCCCCGGGAGAGCAACTCATCACCTACCCGGTGGTCGGCGAGGATCACGATGTCCGACCCGGGCATCGGCGCCTGAATTTCGTCTGGTATCGCCCAGCGGCGGCGGCGCATGAGTTGGCCGATATTCTCACCGATGCCAAAGGCCATACCCATGCACTCTCAATCCCACCGCCGCTGATCCGGCCAGAGGTGATTGCCCGGCTGCGGGCCGATTCAGAGCGCCTGTTGCCGCCGCATTTCGCAACTTTGGTCCGAACGACCAAGGCTCCATTCCTCCAGCCGATCTACGACATCGAGCAAGACCGCCTCGCTTTCGGCCGCGCGGTGTTGCTCGGTGATGCGGCGTTCCAGGCACGTCCCCATGTCGGCGCCGGGGTGACAAAAGCAGCCCTTGATGCCGTAGCCCTCGCCCAGAACCTTGCATCGCACAACACAATTGACGACGGATTGGCGGCATATCAGGCCGAACGAGTGCCGCAGGGCAAGCGCATCGTGCAGCGCGCGCGTCATCTTGGCGCGTATATGCAGGCGCATCTGGCCAATGACGAGGAACGCGCGGCGGCTCAGCGCCACCATTCACCCCGCGCGGTGATCGAGGAAACGGCCGTTGCAGACTCATGAATTCCATCCGGTGAGATGGCACGAACATACAAGGCAATGGTTGCTAAAACCTGAACGCGCCCGTCGTGAGACGGTTTTTTGATGATAACCCGGAACAATTATGGCCAATCTCAGCGAGCGCGCGCTTTGGCCATTTCCAAAACCAGCGCATTCTTCGCCATAATCGCGTTGTCCAAAGCCTTCTCTCGCCGCGCCCAGGTGATCGCACCTCTGGGCAGGGGAATTTTATAGGGCTCCGGCTTCGGGCGCGGCTTGCGCTTTCGCGTCATCGCGCGTTCCGCAGGTGGTTTGTCCACCGTCCAAGGCAGTTCAACCGCCAACGCCCGCAACAATGGCCGCAGGATACGCCGTGCCTGCACAGAAATTTCCAGCAATTCCGTCATCTCAGGCGCGCTCAGAACATGCTGTAACTGCACGCCATAGCAAGCCGCGTGGTGCCGAGCGGTCAGCACCAACCAGGCAAATTTGCGCGGCATCCGAACGCTAGGCGTGTTGATGAGTTTGCGCCCTGGTCTGACGACGCGCTTGATCTCATAGCGCCGCAACTTGCCCGCCTGATAGCGCGCAAGAAGCTGCCCGAATTTGCAGAACCGCGCGCTGAACCAATTCACCGTCGCCATCTGCCGCGTTGGCTCCACGCCGAACAGGCCGAACTGCCGGAACATCGCAGCCCAAATAGCCCGCAACATCACTGCGGCGCTTTCAATCGGGGAGGTTTCGAGGGATGTGTTCACCCACCAGTTAACACCACGGCATCTGGCCGGACTCAAGGTAATTGAGCGCCAATAAACCGTTATTCTATGCGCCGCGCTTGCAATAACGATATATTACGCAAAGCTATGGCAACATCGCGCCGCGTCGCCGCGTGGCGCCAAGGCGAAGTTGCTTCGTCCTTCCGCCCAGCGCTGACGAAAGCGTTATCTCGCTCTCAAACCGAGCAATACCGCTCCTGAATCGCCGCATCCGCCAACAATATTTTGGCGCTCGCCTGATAAACAATCTCGCCCTGATCCATAATATACGCTCGGTCCGCAATCCCCAGCGCCAGTTCAACATTCTGCTCCACCAGCAAAATCGTCGTCCCCTTATCGCGCAGCCGGGCGAATAGCTCGAACATCTCGTCCACCAACACTGGCATAATGCCTTCAGACGGCTCATCGAGCATCAACAACTTGGGCCGAGACACCAATGCCCGCGCAATCGCCAACATCTGCTGCTCCCCGCCCGACATCGTAATCGCATCCTGGTCCAGCCGTTCGGCGAGGCGCGGGAAAGTCTCCGCGACTTCAGCAATCACATCCGCCTCGCGCCCACCATGCTTGGCCGCGAGCAGGCCCAGACGAAGATTATCGCGCACCGTAAGCCCCGGCACGATCCGCCGCTCCTCTGGCACATAGCCAAGACCCAGCCCGTTGCGCGTGTGTGTCGGCTGTTTCGTCACATCCTGCCCATCAAACATCACCCGCCCCTCAACGCGTGAGGTCAGACCCATAATCCCGCGAATCGTGGTGGTCTTGCCTGCGCCGTTGCGACCGATCAAACATACCAGCTCGCCGGTTTTTACTTCCAGATCAATGCCTTGCAGAATATGACTGTTGCCATACCAAGCCTGGAGTTTTTCCACTTTGAGCATCTCTCAGTGCTCCCGCTGACCGAGATAGACCCGCTTCACGGTTTCGTTCCGCCTGATTTCATCCGGCGTGCCTTCCGCCAATAGCTCGCCGTGATGCAACACCAGCAGCCGGTCGGAAATTCCCATCACCAGCTTCATCTTGTGTTCCACCAAAATAACGGTCCGCTCGGAGGCGAGTTTGAGGATCAAATCCATCATCGCCCGCGTCTCTTCCGGAGACATCCCCGCCGTCGGCTCATCGAGCAGCAGCAAGCGCGGATTGGCGGCCAGTGCCATCGCGATTTCAAGCGCGCGTTGCTGGCCATGCGCCAGCGTGCCGGCCGCGCGGTGGCGATGCTCTTGCAGGCCCACAATCTCCAGCAACGCCTCCGCGCGCTCTGCCAGTTCCGGCAAATTCGCGCGCGGTGACCAGATTTGATAACGCGACACCAACGCCTGCAACGCCACGCGCACATTCTCATGCACCGGCAATTGCGGAAACACGTTGGTAATTTGGAACGACTTGGCAATCCCGAGCTTGGCGAAGTGATGTTGCGGCGTGCCGGTAATATCGCGCCCCTCGAAAATCACCCGCCCTTCGCTGGGCGGAAACGCGCCAGACAGCAAATTGAAGAACGTGCTCTTGCCAGCGCCATTGGGCCCGATAATCGAGGTCAATTTGCCAGACGGGAACGACGCGCTGATACCCGCAAGCGCGCGGAATTTGCCGAAACTCTTGCTCACCGCCTCCGTGGACAGGATCACCTCGCTCATCGCGCACGCCCCAACAAAATCGTGCCCCAAATACCGCGCGGGAAAAACAACACGCAGCAAACGAACGCCGCCCCCACAAACAATTGCCAATGCACCGTCCACAGCGAGACCAGATTTTCCAGCAGCAGAAACACCCCTGCCCCAACAAACGGCCCAAAGAACGTGCCCATCCCGCCCAGCAGCGCCATCATCACCACAAGACCGGAATTGGTGATCGCCAGCGTCTCCAACGGCACGATCGACAAATGCAACGCCTGCATCGCCCCCGCCAAGCCGCAGAACCCGCCCGACAACACAAACGCCAAATACCGTGTCGCCCGCACGTCATAGCCACACGCCCGCGCCCGCGCCTCGTTCTCGCGCACCGCTTCCATCACTGCACCAAACGGCGAGGCGAGGATGCGGCTGAGCACAATCAGCGCAATCGCCACAAAGAACGCGATCACATAATAGCGCGTCAGCGGATCAACAAAATTGAGCGTGATGGCGGGCAGTTGGATCGTTTTCAGCTCAATCCCGCGCAACCCGTTCTCACCGCCGGTGAATTCCGTCGCCTGATCGGCGAGGAAATACAGGCATTGCGCCAACGCCATCGTCACCATCGCGAAATAAATCCCGCGTGTGCGAATGGCAAAGGCACCGATCACCGCAGCAATCAGCATCCCGGCCAGAACCGCGCCGAAAACACCCACATACCACGGCAGTCCGAGCCGCAGCATCACCAGCCCGCACGCATAAGCCCCGCCGCCGAACAGCGCCGCATGCCCAAACGACAGCAGACCCAGCGTGCCGAACAGCATGTTGAAGCCAAGCGCATACAGCCCATAAATCAGGATATTCACCGCAATCGCTTTGAACGGCATCAGCAACGGGAAGATGATCAGGAAGGCAATGGCGAGCACAACGCGATGACGTTTGCAGCGCGCGACGAAATCCGCATTCAGCATCAGCTCATCAACCCCGCGCGCCCAAAGAAGCCTTGCGGGCGGATCAGCAACACAATCGCCATCAGCGCAAATATCGCCACCTGGGCAAATTCAGGCGCAAACAGCGATGTCATCGCCACCACCACGCCCACCAGCACACCGGCAATCACCGCGCCCACCAGCGAGCCCATGCCGCCCACCACCGTCACCACGAAACTCTCCGCCAGGATCGAGGCTCCCATCTCCGGGCTCGCCCCCTGCAACGGGGCTGCGAGCAATCCGGCGAGGCCGGCAAGCCCGGTGCCGATGCCGAACACCACCAGCCACACCCGCGCCACGTCGATGCCCAGAATGCGCACAATCTGCGGATCACGCGCGCCCGCCCGGATAATCAGCCCATACGGCGTGCGTTCCAGGAACAGCCACAACGCCACCAACACCACCACCGCCACCGCAATCACGAACAGCCGATAGGTTGGGAAATAGCCGATCATAATGTCGGAAGCGCCCTGCAACGCATCCGGCGTCTCAAACGGCAAGCCGTTGGTGCCGAAGACGATGCGGATCACCTCCACCATCATGTAACTCAGCCCAAACGTGAGCAGCAGCGGATAGTCGATCCCGCGCCCATACAAGCGGCGGATCAAGAAGCGTTCGGCGAGCAGTCCGAGGCTGCCCACGATCAGCGGCGCGAACAGCAAACAGAGCCAGAAGTTCACCCCAATGCCGAGCAATGCAATGCCCGCGTAAGCGCCAAGCATATAGAACGCTCCATGCGCGAAGTTCACCACCGTCAGCATGCCAAACAGCAGCGACATGCCCAGAGCGAGCAAGACATAAATCGCGCCAAGGGCGAGGCCGGTGAAAAGTTGCAGTGCGATAAGATCGGGGGTGAGGCCGTCCAATATAAAAATCCTCAATAAAAACACGTCGAGCGGGTCCACGACCCGCCACACGCGCCAACACCGGGAAAAGGCGGGTCATGGACCCGCCCTACGCGATAAGACGAGGCTTAAACGTGCCCTTCATCCTTGCACGAACGCAGATTATCCGCATTCGCCGCCTCGGTGCCGATCACGTTGAACACATCATACGGGCTCGACCCGCCGGTCTTGCTCTCCACAATCAACACCGACTGCACCGCCTGATGATCACAGGCCCGCATTTCTTCCGGGCCTTTATAGCTGTCGTATTTCGCGCCTTCGAGGGCGGCGATCACCTTATCCGTATCCGTGCTCCCTGCCCGCTTGGACGCATCAAGCAGCGAGCGCACGCCTGCATAGCCCAGCGCGCCGTAATCCGACGGCACCCGGCCTTCATAGGCCTTACGATACTTATCGTTGAGCGCCTTGGCCGATGGCGTGTTGCTCTCCATGCCCCAGTAATACGACGAGCCACCAATCACGCCCTCAAACGCCTTCTCACCCACCGCCAAGCGCGAGGTGTAAAGCAGAATCGGGGCGACGATTTTCGTCGTCTTCTTCAAGCCGAAATCCGTCGCCTGCTTGATCGAGATCTGCTGATCGCGACCAAAATTCGCCAGCACCAGAATGTCCGGCTTCAGCGACTGAATGCGCGGTAGCAACGTTGAGAAATCGGTGGTGCCCAGCGGATGGCGCAAATCGGCGAGCACTTCGATGCCCATCTTCTCGCCCGTCGCCTTAAAGCCCTCGATCATCTCGTTGCCATACGCATAGTCCGCACGCAGGAACACCACCTTCTTGCCGTAATGGCTGAAAGCATAACGCCCCACTGCACCCGCCGTCAGATGCGGCGTCATGGCTTCATGGAACGTGGTGCGGCTCCAATCTGGCAGCGCGGCGATCTGATCGGACTGTGAGATCGAGTTGTAGATAATGCCACGCTGCTTGGCGACGTTATTGACCGCCAACTGCACCGCCGCCGACAGCGCGCCAACCACGAAACTCACCTTGTCTTTCTCGATCAACTCGATGGTGCG
>CAIZGT010000586.1 GCA_903932545.1 uncultured Rhodospirillales bacterium | reverse complement strand
GCGCGTCAACAAAACGCTCGACCGCCTCGCCACCCGCTTCCCCGAGGGCGTCAAGCACATCGTGTTCTACGACAGCACGACTTTCGTGTCAGACACCATCCACGAGGTGATCAAAACCCTGCTCGAAGCCTTCGTGCTGGTGGTGATCGTGGTGTTCATCTTCCTCGGCAACGCCCGCGCCACCTTGATCCCGCTGGTGGCGGTGCCGGTGTCCCTTATCGGCACCTTCGCAATGCTGTTGGCGCTGGGCTATTCCGCCAACACCGTCTCCCTCCTCGCCCTCGTCCTCGCCGTCGGCATCGTGGTGGATGACGCGATTGTGGTGGTGGAGAACGTCGAACGCGTGATGGCCGAGAATCCCGAACTCTCGCCGAAAGACGCCACCAAGAAGGCGATGGCGCAGATCACCGGCCCGATTATCGCGATCTCACTCGTGCTGCTCTCGGTGTTCGTGCCAATCGGCTTCATCCCCGGCATCTCCGGCACGCTGTTCCGCCAATTCGCCGTCACGATCTCCTCCGCGATGGTGATCTCAGCGATCAACGCATTGACCCTTTCGCCCGCGTTGTGTGGCGCGCTGCTCACACACGGCGGCAAGCGAAAAGGGCTTTACGGCATGCTGATGAGCAAAATGTCCAAGGGCATTGATGGCGCGCGCGATGGCTATGCCTGGATTGTCCAACGTCTCGTGCGGTTCTCCGCTGTCGCGCTGCTCTTGGTCGGCCTCGCCGGGGCAGGGATTTTCGGCCTCGGCAGCGTCACCCCGCAGGGCTTCTTGCCCGATGAAGATCAGGGCGCGTTCTTCGTGTTCGCCCAACTCCCCGACGGTGCCTCAGTCTCGCGCTCGCGCGCGGTGGCGGAGAAGGTCGAGAAAATCCTGCTCGCCCAGCCGCAAATCCGCAACGTCCTCTCCATCGTCGGCTTCTCGCTGCTCGATGGCGGTGCACAGAGCAACGCAGTCTTCCTCGTCGCACGCTTGAAACCGTTCGAGGAACGTGTGGCGGCGAGTGACAAGGTGCAGGCGGTGATTGGCCGCGTGTTCGGCGCGGTCAGCCAAATCCGCGAGGCGTTCGTCTTCCCAGCCAACCTGCCGCCGATCATCGGCCTCGGCACCGGCTCGGGCTTTGAATACCAAATCCAAAACCTCGAAGGCCGCCCGCCGGTGGAGATGGGCAGCGTCATGGGCGCGGTCTTGGGGGCCGCCAACGCCGACAAACGCCTCACCCGCGTGTTCTCCACCTTCACCGCCAACACGCCCTCGCTCTATCTCGACATCGACCGCGACAAGGCGCAGGCGTTGGGGCTTTCGGTCACCGACGTGTTCCAAGCGTTGCAAGCCACCTTGGGCGGCATCTATGTCAACGACTTCAACCTGTTTGGCCGCACCTGGCAGGTGAATATCGAAGGTGAGATCGCCGACCGCACCCAAATCCCCGATCTGTGGCGCATCTATGTGCGCAACAAGGCGGGCACCATGGTCCCACTGCGCGCAATTGCCGATGCGCGCATTGTGCTTGGCCCACAAACCATCAGCCGCTTCAACAACTACCGCACCATCACCGTGAACGGCCAAGGCGCGCCCGGCGTCTCCTCCGGCACCGCGCTTGCGATCATGACCGGCATCTCGGCCAACGTGCTGCCCCCCGGCTATGACTTTGAATGGGCTGGCACCGCGTATCAGGAAATCCAGGCAGGCGGCAAAACCTTCTATCTGCTGGCTTTGGCCCTGCTGTTCGCCTTCCTGTTCCTCGTCGGCCTGTATGAAAGCTGGGTGATCCCGGTCCCGGTGCTGCTGTCGGTCTCGGTCGGCGTGCTCGGCTCCTTCATCGGCCTCTACATCGCCTCCGCCCCGCTCGATCTCTATGCCCAAGTGGGGCTGGTCGTGCTGATCGCGTTGGCGGCGAAGAACGGCATTCTGATTGTCGAATTCGCCAAGGAACAGCGTGAGGCGGGCCACACCATCACCGCCGCCGCCGTGCTCGGCGCACGCGCCCGGTTCCGCGCGGTGATGATGACCTCCATCGCCTTCATCCTCGGCCTGTTGCCGCTGGTGAACGCGCAAGGGGCGGCAATGCTGTCACGCCATTCCGTGGGCATGCCGGTATTTGCCGGCATGATCGCTGCGAGCACGATCGGCATCTTCATGATCCCGATGCTATATGTGAGCTTCCAGACCATGCGAGAATGGGCCAAGCGCAAGCTCGGCGGCGGCAAGACGGCGCATTGAAAATATTTATGGAGAGAACCCAATGACACAATTCGGTCTCGCTCAACCGGTTCGCCGCGTCGAAGACCCGCGTCTGCTCAAAGGCGCTGGCACCTACACCGACGACATGACACTCCCCGGAGCACTTGTCGGCGTGGTGCTGCGCAGCCCACATGCAGCCGCGAAAATCACCTCCATCGACACCACAGCCGCAAAAGCCGTGCCGGGCGTTCATGCCGTCTATACCGCGGCCGATCTGGACGCGGACGGCATTGGCGAACTGCCTTGCGCCGCCCTGATCAAGAACAAAGACGGCTCAGACATCCACAACCCCGGCCACCCGGTGTTGGCGCGCGGGGCCGTGCGCCATTCCGGCGATCCAGTGGCCTTCATCGTGGCCAGCACCCAAGCCGCCGCACGCGATGCCGCTGAGCTGGTCGAAATTGATTACGAGATGCTGCCCTCGATCACCGATCTCGGTGCCGCACTCGACGACAGCGCGCCGCGCGTCTGGCCCGAGGTATCCAACAATCAGGTGTTCGACTGGGATATCGGCCAGAAAGACCTCACCGAGGAATTGTTCACCAAAGCCGCCCACGTCACCCGCCTCACCATCGTCAACAACCGCATCGTCGTCGCCTCGATGGAAGCGCGTGCTGCTCTGGCGGTGTTTGAGGGCGGCCGCTTCACGCTGCGCACCAACACCCAAGGCGGCTGGCTGCTCAAGCGCGTGCTTGGCGATCAGGTGTTCAAAACCGGCCAGGAAGCCTTCCGCATCATCACGCCCGATGTTGGTGGCGGCTTCGGCATGAAGCTGTTCGTCTATGCCGAGCACGTCCTCACCTGCTACGCCGCCCGCAAGCTCGGCCTGCCGGTGAAATGGGCGTCTGAACGCTCTGAAGCCTTTCTGTCAGACACGCATGGTCGTGACAACATCACGATGGGCGAGATCGCGCTGGATAAGGACGGCAAGTTCTTAGCACTCCGCACCCGTAACGTCGCCAACATGGGGGCCTATCTCTCCACTTTCGCGCCCTACATCCCAACCGGCGCAGGCACCGGCGTGTTGGCCAGCGTCTATGGCTTCCAGGCGGTTTATGCCAACGTCATCGGCGTGTTCACCAACACCGTGCCGGTGGATGCCTATCGCGGTGCAGGCCGTCCGGAGAGCAACTACCTCGTCGAACGCCTGATCGATGCCGCCGCGCGGGAGATGGGGATCGACCGCGTCGAACTCCGCCGCCGCAACATGGTGCTGCCCGAGGCGATGCCGCATCGCACGCCGGTCGGTAAGCTCTACGATTCCGGCGATTTCCGCGTTGTGCTCGATGCAGCACTGGAAAAATCCGAATGGGCCGGTTTCGAAGCCCGCCGCGCCGAATCGCTCAAGCGCGGCAAAAAGCGCGGCATCGGCATGGCCTATTATCTCGAAGCCACCGGCGGCGCGCCCACCGAACGC
This sequence comes from uncultured Rhodospirillales bacterium, assembly GCA_903932545.1. Lineage (GTDB taxonomy): Bacteria > Pseudomonadota > Alphaproteobacteria > Acetobacterales > Acetobacteraceae > CAIQQQ01. The sequence goes on along the minus strand of CAIZGT010000586.1, from coordinate 2,284 downwards.
GCCGAAATCCGCTTCGCTGAGGACGGTTTTGTCGATGTCTTCGTCGGCACCCAATCCACCGGCCAGGGCCACGAAACCGCCTATGTGCAACTCACCGTCGATCAACTCGGCGTCGATGGCACCCGCGTGCGCATCCACCAGGGCGACACCGACACCATCCCCGTCGGCGGCGGCACCGGTGGCGCGCGTTCGCTGTATTCCGAAGGCCAAGCCATCCTGCTCACCGCCTCATCCGTGATCGAAAAGGGCAAACAGGCCGCGTCAGACGTGCTGGAAGCCGCCCCGGTCGATATCGTGTTCGAAGACGGCAAATTCTCCATCATCGGCACCGATCGCGGCATCGACATCGTCGCCTTGGCGGTCGGTCAGCGCAAACGTGCCGATGCAGGTGAGGATGTCGTCACCCTCGATGCTGCCGAAATCGCGGAGATCAAGAGCCACACCTTCCCCAATGGCTGCCACATCGCCGAAGTCGAAATCGACCCGGAAACCGGCGAAATCGACGTCAAACGCTATGTGGTGATGGACGATGTCGGCCGCGCAGTGAACCCAATGATCGTGCGCGGCCAAGTGCACGGCGGCGTGGCGCAGGGCCTCGGCCAAGCTCTGCTCGAACGCACGCATTACGACCCTGAAAGCGGCCAGCTCCTCGCTGGTTCCTTCATGGACTACACACTGCCGCGCGCGACTGATCTGCCGGATATCGAGGTGGATTTCGTTGAAGTGCCCTGTTTGTCCAACCCGCTGGGTGTGAAGGGCGCTGGTGAGGCTGGGGCCGTCGGCTCACCGCCCGCGTTGATCAACGCGGTGGTGGACGCGCTCAGCCCGATCGGCATCACCCATGTCGATATGCCCGCCACGCCTGAAGTGCTGTGGCAAGCAATCTCGGCAGCGATGGCGGCATAAAACCGTCGCCCGCATCACCGATGCGGGGTTTGGCAACCAACACAAATTGTTGGCGCCATCCCCCGCATCGGTGATGCGGGCGACATTTATTAGGTGTTCATCGCGTCGAAGAAATCGTTGTTGTTCTTGCTGTATTTCAGCTTGTCCAACAAGAAGTCCATCGCATCCTGCGGCCCCATCGGGTTCAGAATCCGGCGCAGCACCCACATTTTCGACAGCGTCGCCTTATCAACCAGCAACTCTTCTTTGCGCGTGCCAGACTTGGTGATGTCCACCGCCGGGAAGGTGCGCTTGTCAGAGAGCTTGCGATCCAGAATGATTTCGCTGTTGCCGGTGCCTTTGAACTCTTCAAAGATCACTTCGTCCATGCGGCTGCCGGTATCGATCAGCGCGGTCGCGATGATCGTCAGCGAGCCGCCTTCCTCAATATTACGCGCCGCACCGAAAAAGCGCTTTGGCCGTTGCAGCGCATTCGCATCCACACCGCCGGTCAACACCTTGCCCGACGACGGCACGACGGTGTTGTAGGCGCGGGCGAGGCGGGTGATGGAGTCGAGTAGGATCACCACGTCGCGCTTGTGTTCCACAAGCCGCTTGGCCTTCTCCAACACCATCTCCGTCACCTGGACGTGACGCGTCGCCGGCTCGTCGAAGGTCGAGGCAACAACTTCGCCCTTCACCGTGCGCGCCATATCCGTCACTTCTTCCGGCCGCTCATCAATCAGCAGCACAATCAGGAACGCTTCCGGGTGGTTTGCCGAGATCGAGGTTGCAATCGATTGCAGCATCACCGTCTTGCCGGTGCGCGGCGGTGCCACGATCAGTGCGCGCTGGCCCTTACCGATTGGGGCCACAAGATCAATCACACGCGGAATAGAGTCGCGTGTGGTGCCCTTCGCGGGCAGTTCCTTCATCTCGATTTCCATCTTCAACCGCTGATCGGGATACAGCGGCGTCAGATTGTCGAAATTGATCCGGTGCTTCACAGCTTCCGGCGGCTCGAAATTGATCGAGTTTACCTTGAGCATCGCAAAATATCGCTCGCCATCCTTCGGCGCACGGATTTGCCCCTCAACCGTATCACCCGTGCGCAAGCCGAAGCGGCGCACCTGGGTGGGGGAGATGTAGATGTCGTCCGGGCCGGGCAGGTAGTTGGACTGCGGCGAACGCAGATAGCCGAAACCGTCTGGGAGAATTTCCAGCGTGCCTTCCCCAAAGATCGCCTGATCGTTCTCGGCCAGGGTTTTGAGAATGGTGAACATCATGTCCTGCTTGCGCAGGGAGGATGCGTTTTCGATGTTGAGTGACTCAGCGAAGCTTAACAGATCGCTGGGGGTTTTTGCCTTGAGTTCGGCGAGATGCATGCAATGGGCCTGAT
>CAIZGT010000585.1 GCA_903932545.1 uncultured Rhodospirillales bacterium | reverse complement strand
GAAGTCAGCTTGATCGCTCGGCTTGCGTGCAGCGCCAAACACCAAACAGACACGCTGACCGCCGTCGGCGAGCCGGAACAAACCGCAAAATTCAGCCCCCGATAGCGCGCGCAGGTGATGCATCGCCGCAGCGCAGGCGCTCTCAAAATCTGGCGCCTCAACCACCAGTTCGAGCAATTTGCGGCGAATGGCGTCGCGTTGTCCGGCTTTGATCAACGCCCGATTGCTGCGCTGCATCACCATCCGGTCTGCGACGAGCCGCGCCATGTCTTCCAGTGTTGCCGTCTGATCTGGGGTCAGCGGCGCGCGCGACTTTTGATCGAGGGTGCATAGCGTGCCAAGAACATGACCACTGGCGTCAATCAGCGGCGTGCCGGCATAAAACCGCAGGCCAAGTTCGGACGTGACCAGCGGACAATCAGCAAACCGTGGGTCTTGTAGCGCATCGGGCACGACAAGCGTGCGTCCCAATCCCAGCGTGTGATCGCCGAAATCGGCGCAAGTTGGGAATAAGGTTGTGTCGAAGCCGAACTGCGACACCATTGATTTTCGGCCGTTTTCACTGGCAACAATCATTACCAACGGCACATCCATCATGCGCGCAACCGTTCGCACAATATGGCGGAACTCGTCAGTGTGGGCTGTATCAGCCATAGAGATTTCCCGCGTCGGAAGACAATCAGGATGCCCGGAGATCACCCTGTTCGCTTCGCTCTTTGACGAAGATAATTGGCCTTACGCACTCATTTTGTCGATGAAAGACTTTTAAAAATATATATATGAAATGTCGGAATTTGTCGTTTTGCAATTGGGAGCAACTATAAGGTTTAAAAAAATATAGATTGAATATTAATTATTTAAAAAAATGTTCCGAAGGCGGGTCGAATTTTTTAGATTACGCCGATTTCACGATATTGTTACTGTTCATCCAGCGCGTTACAATGCGCTAAATCAATGTGCCACGCGTTAAAATTCCGCATTTATCAATCTATCGCAGTTGATAGACCACTAGGTGATCAATGATTGCAATCGAGACCGCCGCCGCGCAATTGGTAGAGATCATGCTAATTGATGACGACCTAACATTGCTGCAGGAGCTTTCGGAAAATTTCCAAGAGAACGGCATCAGCTGTCGCGTTGCCGCCAATTGGGATGACGCGGTTTCGATGCTGCATGGCTGGCGGCCAGATTTAATTCTGCTTGATCAGCGTTTGGGAGCGGTGGATACGCTGCTTTTGCTGCCGAATATTCGACAGATTACCTCTGCACCAATTTTATTTTTAACTGGCAGCCGCAGTGAGGCGGACCGGGTGATTGGGTTGGAACTTGGGGCAGATGATTTCCTGCTCAAGCCGATGAGTGGCCGCGAGTTGGTGGCGCGGGTGCGTGCGCATCTGCGCCGGATGCATCCCACGCCCGCAACCACTGTTGGCAGTCTCGCGCATGGCACGGGTCAGGGGGATTGGGAGATACTGCGCGCTGAACGTCGGGTGGTCCGTCCGGATGGCTCCGTGGTGCCGCTCACATCGACCGAATTTGAACTGTTGAGCACGCTTGTGGCGTCTCAAGGCACGCCGATTGATCGCGATACGTTGTCGCGCAAAATCCTGCATCGCGCAGCTGTTGCGGAAGACCGGGCGTTGGACAATCTGGTTCACCATATCCGTCGCAAATTTGGCGTGTGCGGTGCACATGAGATTATCGTCAGCGTTCGCAATGTCGGATACGTGTTTCGTGGCTATCCTAAATCCTGACACCTCAGCGCTATGACATCATTTGTGGTTTTGGATGATGCGGCGTGGCGCGGCTTTCCTGCCACGCCAGTCGAGACAGCAGCGCCAAAGCACCTGCGTAGTAATCGGGCACCTCGGCCTGGGATGGAATATCGGCCACAGCAACACCTGCGCCAGATTGCAGTGCCACCGACGCAAGCGTCAGGCGTGCGACGGCAACGATACCTGCGTGGCCTTCATAAGGTGCAAGACTGCCGTTGCGCAGATTGACCCATGCCGGAATCCACCGCCCGTCCTTCGAGGTCCAAAACGCTGCCGCCGCATTCAACGCCGGGGCGGCATTTTCACCGGCCCAGGCCAAGAACAGCGGCACGCGGATGGCGTCCCATGAAAAGACCAACTTGCCGTTGCTCGGCGGGAGCACTTCAGCGGTCTCCTTCATCACGTCCACCCAATCCGGCGACAATCCGCGCTTGCCGAAGCGCGCCTCTTCGAGAAGCCAAAGCCCGTTATCGTCAATGTTGATCCAACGTGGGTCATCTGAGGCGTTGGCCAAGGCGCGGATGGCTGGGAAATTATAGTAAGACGGGTTGAGGTTCAGCCGATCGGGTTTGTTGAAGCCGAACGCGCCCGGCAGTAGAAACAGTCGCCCATTCGCTTCCTGCACCGACGTGGCCAAAATATCGCGGCTCATCATCAACGCCCGCGCGCGCCATTCCGGCACATTCCACCGTTCTGCCGCACGGAGCAACGCCCAGGCAATTGCCAGTTCGCCATCAGTTGCGGTGTTCATGTCACGCATTTTCAGCGGCGCGTGTGGGTCCCAGCACCAACCGTGTAGGGAGTCAGACGGACGGCTGAGATGGCTGCGTGTCCAGTCAAACACCCGTTCAAAGCTGCTGCGATCATTCGCCCATTCGGCGAGCAGCATGCTGTAGCCCTGACCCTCAGAATGCGACACGCCGCCATTGGCGGTATCGATGACCCGGCCCTCATTGGTGATGAAGCGATCCCGAAACGCCGCCCATTGCGCACGATCGGTCGCGGATGCAGTGGCGCGGTTCGGCGCGAACTTGATGCGACGCAGCGTCGGCGCAATCGCAGAATGGCTCGATAATGCGAATGACATTGACGGGAGCAGGCCGATTGCAATGCTTCCCAATGCCCCGCGCAGCAAATTCCGCCGTTTGGTGGAAGAAGTAGATGGCTGTGGAACAGTCGGGATATGACACATTTTCTGCCTCCGATGTCAGAAGGCGAATATAAGCTCGCGTTTGACATTGAGATAATGCCATACTCATTTATATAAGTGATGTTTTGTTATTTTGTTAATAATTGTATATTTATAAGATGTTTACAAATTACCTCAATTTATAGAGTGATATTAATATTTTTCGAGGTTTGTGGAATTAGTTATGTATTGTCATTTTATGTGCGGATGATGTGGAATTGCTGACGCCGTTCGAAAGCACACCGCGATGGCCTTGCTGCTATCTCTGTGTGCGCCGAAATGTGAGTGGCTCAGCCCGCCAAGCGCCATTGTGTTTGGAACGCAGTGCGGTTTTCGTTGGCAAACTGCCTGGAGGGCACCTGCCACCAGCCCTGCCGCTGGTTTGGCACCGCGGCGGGCGGCGGCATCGGCATCGTTTTGTCCATACCGTTACCACCAGCGGGCGGTGCGACGATGGGGGGCGTTATCGGTGGGGCAATAGGTGAAAGTGCCTCCCCTCCGGGAGGTTCAGGTGGCAGCAGACGCAAATCGCGCATCGCGCCACGGGCTTGTTCAACGGTGATCAAACCGTCAGCAAGCTGCCCGTTTTGCCGGTTGAAGCCGAGATACCCCCAGTTTTCCAGCAACTTGCCCATGATCTCGTCGGCATTGTCGCCCAGCGTCTCATGGCCCGGCAGCAGCATTGAGCGCATGCGCAATGGTCCGGAATACTCGATGCCCTGCAAACGGCGCTGGTAGAAGGCGCGGCCTTGAATATCGCCGAACGTGCCGAGCATATCCTGGTCAAGAAT
>CAIZGT010000584.1 GCA_903932545.1 uncultured Rhodospirillales bacterium | reverse complement strand
CGATTTAGCAAACCGTCGCCTTCAGCCGCTCGGCCACCCCTCCGCCGAGGGACCGCAAGAGAATGCGACCAGATGCAACACGACGTTTGCCAGCACGTTCTAGGCAGATGAGGGGACGGCGTCAAACCCCTGGTCACAAAACCGTCGCAGAAAAATTGTCAGCCTAAGGCAACCTCAAAGCCGCGCGCGGTGGCGGGGCGGGCCATCATGGCCTGATACCAGCGCTGCACATTCGGGAAATCTGCCAGATCGACCAAGTGACGCTCATGCCGCCATGCCCAGCCCAGTATGGCGAAATCGGCGATGCTCACCGCTGCCCCGGCGAAATATGGCACCAGCGCCAAGCGACGGTCTGCCACACCGTAGAGGCGGCGGGTTTCCTTCGTGTAGCGTTCCAGGCCGTATTTGCGGTCGGTCTCACTCTCGACTTGCAGGAAGTGATGCACCTGACCGGGCATCGGGCCAAAGCCGCCCATCTGCCACATCAGCCATTCCAAGACGGGCACTTGGGCGCGCAGGTCTGATGGCCAAAATTTGCCTGTCTTTTGCGCGAGGTAGAGCAGGATGGCGCCGGATTCAAACACGGTGATCGGCTGACCGTCCGGGCCTTCGGAGTCGCGCAGGGCGGGGATGCGGTTGTTGGGGCTGAAGGCCAGAAATTCCGGGCTGAATTGCTCGCCTTTGGAGATGTTGACCGGGTGGACGGCGTATTCCAGCCCCATTTCCTCAAGCGCCACCGAGATTTTACGACCGTTCGGCGTGTTCCAGGTCCAGAGTTCGATGCTCATGTTGGGCGTCTCCCGGTGTTGGGTGGGTCTTGGCACGAGGTTTTAGATGAGGACGAAATCTGGGTGAAGCCTGAGCATCTCACGCCGTGATGGCAAGCGGGGCGCTGTTGACGGCACTCGATTGGGTTTTTGCTTGAGTCCAGCCAGATAATGTGGCGTTTAATGACCGATGGATTCAGCCCCTTCCCAAACCGGTTTTGACGCGATCTCTGCCAATTTGCGGATGATTTTGCGCGGGTTGTTGGTGGGGCTTGGCGCGTGGCGGCTGGAGCCGGTGCTCGGCCTTGCGACGTATCGCCGGATCACCGTGATTTTCGACCGGATCGAGCGGATGCTGGTGCGGTTTCGCGCGGGCAAGCTGCGGCGCAGGACGCCACGAGCTTCCACCGCCGCGCGTGTTGGACGCAGCACACCGGCTGAAGCGGTTCCGCGTCGATTCGGCTGGCTGGTTCAGGCCGCCGGATCTGAGGCAGCGTGTTACGGCTCGCAATTGCAGGTGGCGCTGAATTCGGCCGAAATGATCGGATTGCTCGCGGCGTCGCCGCAGGCGCGGCGCGTGTTGCGACCGTTGTGTCGGGCGTTGGCGGTGGAATTGCCGTGGGTTGTGGACAAAGCCCGCGCTGAGACTGGCGCGCGCAAGCCGCGTCGGCGCAAGCCTCGGGTGAAGCCGGAACCGTTCCGGATTCCGCTGCCGCGTGGGGTGCTGGCGGCGGCACGTCGGCAGGGTTTTGGCAAAATGTGTTGAGGGACGGCAGAAAAGTTGTGTCTTAATCGTTCCGGTTTGTTTATGATATGGCGTGGTGAGGTTGCTTCGGGGTCCAACCTTACGACATGGTGTTGTTCGGTTGTTTGCGGGCGTGCCCTGCTGCCATCCAGGCAAAACGGTTCACGCCATCGGTTTCATAGATTTGCGAACGTGGCAACGCGAAGATTGGCGCGCCTGCGGTGACGGGATGCGAGCCGAGCGCGTAGGCGGCGGTGTAGCCCGCCTCCTGTGCTGCTGCTTCCAATTCCGGTGCGTGGATGCCGAACGGCCATGCGAGGGACTCGACTTGGGTGCCGAGTTTGTCCTCAAGCAGCTTCCGGCAATCGGCGATTTCGTGGCGGATGAAGGCGGCATAATTGGCAGGCGGGCGCTTGCGGCGCTCCTCGTTGAAATTCGGGTGGCTGAGCGTGTGGGCGTGGATGTCCACCAGACCAGAGGCGCGCATTTCCGCCACCATGTCCCAGGTGAGAAAAGCGCCACCTTGGCCGATCATCGGCGGGTTGAGGAACAGCGTGATCGGGAGTTTGTGGCGCTGGATCACTGGGAACATCTCGGTAAACACCGTGCGCCACCCGTCATCGGCGGTGATAGCGACGGATTGGCCGGTGATGGTGCCGGATTTCGACTGCGCTTCCACCTCGCCGAGCCGAACCACATTGGTTTGATGATCCGACAGATATTGCATCTGGGCGGCGAAGAGGCCGGGCGAGATGATGGTGCCGGGCGGTTTTTCGCGGTTTTCGAAACGGTGATAGGTCAGCACCTGGATGGTGCCGACCGGGTCGGCCTCCCCTGTAGCCGCCCGGGCAAGACGCGGGAGGCCAGCGGACAGGCCGGCAGCTCCCATGCTTGAGATGAGAAGCTGCCGCCGGTTCATGCGAGCTTTTGCTTCAACGCCTCGTTGACCAACGCCGGGTTGCCCTTGCCCGCCATCGCTTTCATCACCTGGCCGACGAAGAAGCCGAACAGTTTTTCTTGCCCCGCTTTGAAGGCTGCAACTTTGTCGGCGTTGGCGGCGAGGACGGCGTCCACCGCGGCGTCGATCGCGCCGGTGTCGAGCACCTGTTTGAGGCCTTTCTCATCGACGTAGGCCGAAGGGGAGAATTTGATGTTGGGCCATTCTTCGGGGGCGGTTTCGGCATAGGCGGCGACGTTGGCCTCCCACACTTCCTTGGCGATGCGGCCATTGATGACCTGCTTATCCTGGAGGTCGAGCAGGTCG
>CAIZGT010000583.1 GCA_903932545.1 uncultured Rhodospirillales bacterium | reverse complement strand
GGCCACCATCCGCAAACTCACCGCCTGAGCATCAGCAGGCAAAACAGGATCGCGAACCCCACCACCCCCATCAGCCCCATCACCCACAACGCTGGCCAGGCGATCACCAAAGGTGCGATGAGGGTGGGGGCCAGGGCGGAGGCAAACATGGCAGGCATGGCGAGCTTGCCAACGCGCGCCGCATAGCCGCTCGGGCCGAACACATAGAGCGGCAATGTGCCTCGGCTGATGGTGAACACGCCGTTAGACGCCCCAAAGCCCAGAGTGAATATCGGTGCGGGCAGACCCAGCAGCAAAGCCAGCACCGAGATCGGCAGCACCGCCCCGCCGATAATCGCCGTCAGCAGCGGCGACAAATTGCGCCCCATGAACCAATCGATCACCCGCGCGCCCACTTGCGCCGGGCCGATCAACGCAGCGGCGGCCACCGACGTGTCGAGCCCGAAACCCAAGCCTTGCATCAGCACCAACAAATGCACGAACACCGCCGAATTGAGGGCGGAGCGCAGCGTGAGATAGGCGGCCAGCCAAAAGAATGCGCGCGGCGGTGGTGCGGGTGGCAAGGTGGTGTGCACCGCCGCGCTCACCCCGTTCTCTGCCGTCACATCCGGCACGCAGGCCAGAATGATCGGCAAAATCACCAGCACTTGCACCGCCGCAAACATCGCCACTGCCGCGCGCCAGCCAAAGCCTGCGACCAAATATGTGCCGGATGGCCAGCCGATGGTTGAGGCGAAGCCCGCCATCAGCGTCACCCCCACAATCGCCGGGCGCGCCGATGCGCCCAACAGGCGGCCGATGGTGCCGAACGCGGCGTCATACAGCCCCATCGCCATGCCGATACCAATCGCCACCCAAGCAAGATACCAGCACGCCACATTCGGGCACATTGCCAGCCCGCCAAGGCCGAGTGCCGTCACAAGCGGTGCTATCGCCAGCACATGGCGCCCGCCATGATGCTCGATCCTACGACCAACCAACGGCGACACTGCACCACACACCAGCAACCCCAGCGAAAATCCCCCCACCAGCACAGAGCGCGAAACGCCGAACTCCGCGGCGGCGGGCAGCGCCATCGTGGCGGGGATGTAATAGGTGGTCGCCCAGGCCAAGGTCTGAGTGAAGCCGATGGCCAGGGTGAGGCGTCGTGTATGTATCATAGATTTCAAGTGTGATTGCCCGCGTGGCGGCTGGGAAGAGGCACTATTCGTTCACGAAATGTGCTACCCAATCTGATATCATTCGCTTGGCGCGAATCGGATTGTGCAGGCTTGACGAATAAGGGTTCACCGAATGGGTGCTGCGACGGGCATGATCAGTGTTGAGCTTTGCGCTGGTGCCGGCGGTCAGGCGCTCGGGCTGGAGCAGGCAGGCTTCGGCCACGCCGCCGCCGTGGAGATTGACCACGACGCCTGCGCTACGCTGCGCCTCAACCGCCCACACTGGGATGTGCGCGAGCGCGATTTGCGTGAAGTGGCGGGCACGGAGTGGAAGGGCGTTGATCTGGTGGCCGGCGGCCTCCCGTGTCCGCCCTATTCGGTGGCGGGCAAGCAACTTGGCCCGGCTGATGATCGCGATTTGTTTGGATACGGCCTGCAATTCTTGGCCGACGCCCGCCCGGCAGCGGCGATGATTGAGAATGTGCGCGGCATTCTCGATCCGCGCTTCGCCTCAGTGCGCGACGATATCCGCGAAGGGCTGCGCAAGCTGGGCTATGTGGTGGATTGGCGCTTGCTCAACGCCTCAGATTTCGGTGTCTGCCAACTGCGCCCGCGCGTAATCTTCGTGGCCCTACGCGCCTCCGCGTTCGAGCATTTCCGCTGGCCCACGCCATCGCCGCACTCGCCGGCCAGTGTGGGCGAGACGCTGCTCGATCTGATGTCGTCCAATGGCTGGGAAGGTGCGGCGGCATGGGCGGCCCAGGCCGACGACATCGCCCCCACTATCGTCGGCGGCAGCAAGAAGCATGGCGGCCCCGATCTTGGCCCCACCCGTGCGCGCGCCGCCTGGGCGCGGTTGGGGGTCAACGGCAAATCCCTCGCTGCCGAAGCGCCCGAGCCCGGCTTTATTGGCATGCCGCGCTTGACAGTGCGCATGGTCGCGCGTCTTCAAGGCTTTCCGGACGATTGGCAGTTTCACGGCAAGAAAACCACGTCCTACCGCCAAGTTGGCAACGCGTTCCCTGCCCCGGTGGCGAAGGCCGTGGCAGCTCAACTCCACGCCGCACTGGAAGCCTCAGCCAAAACCCGCAGGCGCCACACGGCGCGTGTGAAGTAGCGCGCGATGGCTGGGCGTGAGTCGATCCTGCAATATCTGCTCGCCCATGTCGGCGAGGTAGTGACCAAAGACGAATTGCGCGCCGCATCGGGCAATCAGAGCGAATGGGCGCGGCGACTGCGTGAGTTGCGCGATGAATACGGCTACCAAATTGCCAGTGACAAAGACGACGCAACCCTCAAACCCGGCCAATATATTCTGCACTCCGCCATCCCCGGCCCGGTTGCGATTCGCGGGATCAGCCGCGAGACCCGTGCGCGCGTGCTCGAACGCGATGGCTATACCTGCCAAACCTGCGGGGCGGAGGCCGGGCAGGATCACCCGGAAACGCTGGGCAAAAAAACCCAACTGCAAATCGGCCATGTGATCGACAAGAGCAAAGGCGGGTCAGACGAGCCTTCCAACCTGCGCACACAGTGTAGCCTGTGCAATCAGGGTCTGCAGAACCTCACCCCGATGCGGCCTAATCTCACCCATATTCTGGTGACCGTGCGCAAAGCCACCCGAGATGATCAGCGCGCGGTGCTGGACTGGTTGAAAAAGAAGTTCGGTGAGTAGCGCGGTTTGACGGCTTGATAATCCGTTAAACTGATCGTCTCCTGACAAGCGCGGGGCATCAAGACGAGGTAGCAGCAGGATGGCAATGATACAGAACCCAATGCGCACGCTGTTCAACGACCGCGCTGGAAATCTGCGCCATCGCCTGATTGCTATCTATGCCGCCCTGATCACCGCCAATATCGCCGTTTGGACGTGGGCGTTGTATTTGTTCGCCAGCCACCCAGTGATGCTCGGCACCGCCTTTCTCGCCTACAGCTTCGGCCTGCGCCACGCGGTGGATGCCGACCATATCGCCGCCATCGACAACGTGACGCGCAAGCTGATGCAGAGCGGGCGGCGGCCGATCAGCGTGGGGCTGTGGTTCTCCCTTGGCCATTCCACCGTGGTGATCCTGGCCGCGCTGGCGATTGCCATCACCACCTCCGAACTCGCCGAGAGCTTCGAGAGCTTCAAGGCATTTGGTGGGATAATCGGCACATCCGTCTCCACTCTGTTTCTATTCGCTGTTGCTGCGATGAATTGGGTGATCCTGGTCAGCGTGTGGAAAACCTTCCGCCATGTCCGCGCCGGTGGGGCGTATATTGAGGCGGATTTCGACATTCTGCTCAACAGCCGCGGCCTGCTGGCGCGCATCTTTCGGCCATTGTTCCGGCTGGTCAGCCGAAGCTGGCATATGTTCCCGCTGGGCTTCCTGTTCGGCCTGGGGTTTGACACTGCCACCGAAGTCGCGCTGCTCGGTATCTCTGCCACCCAAGCCGGGCAGGGCATGTCGATCTGGGCGATTATGGTGTTCCCCGCTTTGTTCGCCGCTGGCATGTCACTGATCGACACCACGGATGGTGTGCTGATGCTGGGCGCCTATAATTGGGCGTTCGTGAAGCCGATGCGCAAACTCTACTACAATCTGGTGATCACCGCCGTCTCAGTGGTGGTGGCGGTGCTGATCGGCGGCATTGAGGGGCTGGGGTTGATCGGCGATCAACTTGGGCTCACCGGCTGGTTTTGGGATGGCGTTGGCGTCTTGAACGACAATTTCAACGGCGTTGGTTTCGCCATCATCTTCGTATTCATCGCCGCCTGGATCGTCTCGCTGCTGATCTATCGCTACGCCCGGCTTGATGAGGTGGACATCACCTCGAAATCATCAGGCTGATATCACCGCATCAATCGATCCTTCACCTCGGCCAAGCCGGGCGCGAAAGCATAGATCAGATCGCCAGCAACCGGGCCCGGACCTTCGAGAAACGGCGACACCACGGCACCCGCCTCGGCCAGAATTGGCAGCACGCCCGCCACGTCCCACAGATTGATATGCGCCTCGATATAGCCATCCAGCCGCCCACTCGCCACGTCGGCCAGCCCCATCGCGCCGGAACCGCCCGTGCGCAGCATGGCACCTGCGGCTTGCACTTTATTGGCGAGGTTTTGAAACGCGAGGTCGGGCAGGCGTGGTGACCAGCCCACTTCGATGGTGGCACGGCGCAGATCTGTGGTGACGGCGGCGCGGATCGGGCGAGCGTTCAGCGTGGCCCCACCGCCGCGCCGCGCTGCATAGATCTCGCCCAGAGCCGGGGCAACCAGCACGCCGAGCAGAGGCGTGGTTCCTTCGACCAGCCCGAGCGAGACGCACCAGCGTGCGCCGCCACGGGCGAAGTTGGAGGTGCCGTCAATCGGATCCACCACCCAGCGCCGTTCGCCCGTGCGCAATTCGCCGCCTTCTTCGCCCTGAAACCCGTCTTGGGGAAACAAATCCGCAATCTGCGCGGCCAGAAACGCCTCAACTGCGCCGTCGGCCTCGGTCAGCCAGTCCTGCGCGCCTTTCAGTTCGGCCTGGGCCGCACCGGGCTGCGGCAGATAGCGCATCGCCAGATCTCCGGCGGCGCGAGCCAATCCGATGGCCGCGTTCAATCGCGTGTCGAGGTCGTGCATCGGCAAGGCTCCGCTGGTTGGGCGGGTGATAGCCCACCAAGCCGCCGCCGTCATCGCCGCGCGTTCATTGATAGGGCGTTGCGCAAAAAAAAGGCGGCCTCCCGTCTGGGTGGCCGCCTCGTTTTGTCTCGGTTTGGCGCGGGATCAGGCGTTGCCAGCCGGCTGTGTGGCCTGGGCGCGGCGGGCTTGCCACAGCGCCAGGAAGTCGATCGGCTGCAGCATCACCGGCGGCATCCCACCGTTGCGCGTTACGTCCGCGATGATGTTGCGGGCGAACGGGAACAGAATGCGCGGGCATTCCACCAGCAACACCGGCTCAACCTGCTCATCGGGAATGCCGTTCAACGCGAACAGGCCGGCATAGGCGAGTTCAGCGACGAACACCACAGCGTCCGCGGAGCCCTCGGTGGTGTCTTTCGCCTCGGCGCGCACGGCGATCACCACTTCGAACTGGTTCGAATCGTCCGACAGGCGGCGGGCCTGGACGTCGAGGTTGATATCAACACGCGGCTGGGCGCGCATGGTGGCGAAGATCATCGGCGCGCCGGGAACTTCGAAGCTGAGGTCTTTCACATATTGGTTCAGCACCATCAGTGGCGGCATTTGCTGTTGCGTCTCAGACATGTCGGTCTCCAGTTTAGAAGCTAAAGGGTGAAATCAATGCCGCCATGTAATCGAAGGCGGTGAGGGGGTGGTGGGATCACAGCGCAGCCAATTGCCGTTCATCACGCTCTGCCCGGTCATGCACAGGATGAAGCCCCAATGGCTAACCACCAGCGTGTTGGACCAATGTGGCAACGCGGCCATTTCGGCGCGGAACAGATTGGCCCGGCCAATCGTGCCCTCGGCGGGCTCCTCAATCGCAGGCCACCAAACCTCATCCAACTGCGCGAAATCATGCTGTGGCCAGTCCCGCGCCAGATGCGATGCGGGGGTGCCGATATCACAGCTGAACGCATATCGCTCGCGCACGATGGGGTTGATCAGCACCGGCAGCCCCAAGGCCTTGGCAATCGGGGCGGCGGTCTGCAGGGCGCGGGTGTAGGGCGAGGCGATGATATGGGTGATGCCCTCCGCGCGCATCACCTCAGCCGCTGCCTGCGCCTGGGCGTGGCCCAGATCGGTCAAACGCGGGTCCACAATGCCCGGATCACGGCGAGTGGCCGTGAAGTGCAGGTTGAATTCGCTCTGGCCATGCCGCAACAAGATCATGGCTGGGGTGATAGCCGCGCCTCTGGTCTGAAGCAATCCGGGGGCAGCCGATTGTTAATGCGTCACGCAATGCCTATGTCTCCAGTATAGGTCTAGGAGTTTGATGATGGACGGCGGGTTTCCGGTCGATCTGATTTTGTTCGGCTTGGTCGCGGCATTTTTGGTGCTGCGACTGGTGAGTGTGCTCGGCAAGCGAACGGGCTTCGAGCAGCCCAATCCGCGTTTGGTGGTGGCGCCTTCGCCGATCGCCCCAATGGCGCCGGTGATAGAAGCGGTGCCGGAGCCGCCGACCCGCCCGATGCCCGACCCGGCCGGTCCAATCGGCCAGGCTCTGGCGGCGATGACGCAGGTTGATCCAAATTTCAGCGCGCAACGCTTCCTTGATGGGGCTGAAGCGGCGTTTCGTTTGATCGTGATGGCGTTTGCAACGGGCGATCGGGTGCGGCTTCAAAGCCTGCTGTCCCCAGACACCTACTCTGCGTTCGAAACTGCCATCGCTGCGCGCGAAGCAGCGGGTCACACCCAAAAAACCGATATCCGCAGCGTGGAGCACGTCACCATTGAGCACGCCGACCTTGCCGGCCCGGTTGCCACCATCGCGGTGCGCTTTGTGTCTGATCAGGTGAACATGACGATTGATACCAACGGCGCGATCCTCACCGGCACCGATGCTGTCACCGAGATTGCCGATATCTGGAGCTTCCAGCGCAACCTGTCGCAGCCCGACCCGGCTTGGCGCTTGGTTGCGGCGCGCAGTGCGTAAATCGGTAGTTTTTTGTCGCGTTGCTGTTCTGCTGGTGTTGGCAGGCTGCGTGGCCCCACAAAGTGGCCCTAAGCCTGCCAGCACCGGCACAATGGCGCTCATCTCAGTGACATATGCCGCCTTGCCGGGGTGGCAGACGGACCATCAAGCCGAAACTCTCGCGGCTTTCCGTCTGTCATGTGCGCATCTGACTGAGAATTTGGGCGGCAACGGCCAAGCCGCCAGCCTGGGCGGCACCGCCTCGGCATGGCAGCCTGCCTGCGTCGCCGCTGCTTCAGTGTCAGCAACCGACTCCGACGCTCGTGCGTTCTTTGAGTCGTGGTTGCAACCATTTGCGCTCTCGCAAGACGGCAATCCGAGCGGGTTGTTCACCGGCTATTACGAGCCGGAGATGCGCGGTGCACGGGCGCCCGGTGGCGAATATGAAGTGCCGCTGCTGGCCAAGCCGAATGATCTGGTGTCGGTTGATCTCGGCGCGTTTGCCGACGATCTCAAAGGCCGCCGCATCACCGGGCGCATCGAGAAAACGTCATTCGTGCCGTATTACGACCGTGCCGAGATCGAGGGTGGCGCCTTGCGTTCACGCCGTCTCGAATTCCTCTGGCTGGCCTATCCGGTGGATGCGTTCTTCCTGC
This sequence comes from uncultured Rhodospirillales bacterium, assembly GCA_903932545.1. GTDB lineage: Bacteria > Pseudomonadota > Alphaproteobacteria > Acetobacterales > Acetobacteraceae > CAIQQQ01. The sequence continues at coordinate 1,336 of CAIZGT010000583.1, read as the reverse complement.
AAATTCAGGGGTCTGGCCGGGTGCGGCTGGCTGATGGTCGTATCATTCGGGTGAACTACGCGGGCCAGAACGGCCGTCCCTACGTGCCGATCGGCCGCGTGTTGATGGAGCGTGGGCAAATCCCGCGCGATCAAGTGTCGCTGCAAACGATCCGCGCCTGGCTCGATGCGCACCCTTCCGAGGCGGCGGAGGTGATGAACACCAATCCGTCCTTCGTGTTCTTTCGCGAAGTCACCGGCCTGAAACCCGAAGACGGCCCGCCCGGTGCGCTCGGCGCACAACTCACACCGGGGCGCTCGGTGGCAGTGGACCGCGCCTATATCCCGCTCGGCGCACCGTTGTTCATCGACACCACTGACCCGCTCGATGGCCAACCGTTCCGACGTTTAATGGTGGCACAGGACACCGGCGGGGCGATCAAGGGCGCGGTTCGGGCAGATATTTTCTACGGCTGGGGTGCCGATGCCGAGGCGCGGGCGGGCAAAATGCGCGGGCAAGGTCGGGCATTTGTGCTGCTGCCGAGGCCGCAAGCCGCGCATTGATGCAAATATTTGAAGGCGATTGTCTGGCTATTCTGCCCACGCTCGAAGCCGCGTCGGTGGACGTGATTGTCACCTCGCCGCCCTATAATATCGGCTTGGGATACTCCGCCTACGATGATCGGCGCGGAGAGGCGGAGTATCTGGATTGGATGGTGCAGGTGGCCACCGCGCTGCGCCGGGTGATGAAGCCGGATGCTTCGTTCTTTCTCAACATCTCCGGCTCATCCAACCAGCCTTGGCTGCCGTTTGAACTCATCGTCCGCCTGCGCCCGCTCTTCGTGCTGCAAAATCATATCACGTGGGTGAAGTCGATTGCGGTGGGCGACGATACCGTCGGCCATTTCAAACCGGTGGCAGGTAGCCGGTTTTTGCATCAGGCGCATGAGCATCTGTTCCACCTCACGTTGGATGGGCGGGTGAAGCTCCATCGGTTGGGTGTGGGGGTGCCGTATAAGGACAAATCCAACATCGCCCGGCGCGGCCACAAGCAGGACAAACGTTGCCGGGGCAACACGTGGTTCATCCCCTACGACACCATCCAGCGCAAAGCCCAGAAATTCGACCATCCCGGGACGTTTCCGCTGGACCTGCCGCGCTGGTGCATCCGCCTGCACGGCAAGCCCGATGCTGTGGTGCTCGATCCGTTCATGGGCATCGGCACCACGCTGGTGGCGGCGGGGTCGGAGGGCGCGGACGGGATTGGGATTGAGATGGACCCGGCTTACGTGGCGACAGCGCGGGAGCGTCTGAACAATGCCTGATCCCATCAATCCATCATTGCGAGCGCAGCGTGG
>CAIZGT010000582.1 GCA_903932545.1 uncultured Rhodospirillales bacterium | reverse complement strand
CGTGGTAATCCTCTGGCCCTTCGAACACGATCGCGCGGCCCTCGAACACGTTCGGACGATCCGGGTTGGACAGAAAACGATTGCGGAAGGCTTCGTCGATCACAGAGGTTTTCATCACCGCGGATTCGAACAAATTGCCGCTCATCACCACGTATCCCGCATGCGCCTTCATCGGCTGGTGATAGGCACGGATTACATCGCGATCCGGTTCCGGGACGTTGGCAAGGTCTTCCGCGAGCGTCTTGCCGGTGACGGTGCGCACCGAGCCGTCAAGCTTGCCCGCTTGCAGCAACTCGCGCATCACGCCCGGCACGCCGCCCGCGCGGTGGAATTTCTCACCAAGATAGCGACCCGCCGGTTGGCAATCGGTGAGCAACGGGATTTCGGCCCCGTATTGCTGCCAATCTTCCAGCGTGTGGTCGATGCCCATGTGGCGCGCGATCGCGATCATACTGATCGGGCAGTTGGACGACGCGCCGAGAGCCGCCGCCGCCACCACAGCGTTGTTAAAGGCGGCATGGGTCATGATGTCGGAAGGACGCAGGTTTTCTTGCACCATCTCCACAATACGACGCCCTGTCATGTAGGCGATCTGGCCGCGCTCACGGTATGGCCCAGGAATCGCGGCGCATCCTGGCAACGACATGCCCAACGCCTCGGCCAGCGAGTTCATCGAAAGGGCGGTGCCCATCGTGTTGCAGTGGCCCACCGAAGGGGCGGAGGCGCAGACCATGTCCATCATCTGGTCGTAGTTGATTTTACCTTCCGCAAGTTGCTTGCGCGCTTCCCAGACGATGGTGCCCGAACCCGCGAGCTTGCCGCCATACCAGCCATCGAGCATCGGCCCGCCGGAGAGCACGATGGAGGGGATGTTCACCGTCGCCGCCCCCATCAGCATCGCGGGCGTGGTTTTGTCGCAGCCGGTGGTCAACACAACACCGTCGAGCGGATAGCCGTGCAGCACTTCGACCAAGCTTAGATAAGCGAGATTGCGGTCAAGCGCCGCCGTCGGCCGCTTGCCGGTTTCCTGAATCGGGTGGCAGGGGAATTCCAGCACGATGCCGCCCGCATCCCGAATCCCGTCACGCACGCGATGGGCAAGGTCGATATGATGGCGGTTGCAGGGCGAGAGATCGGAGCCGGTCTGCGCGATGCCGATCACCGGCTTGCCGCCTTGCAGCTCCTCACGCGTGATCCCGAAATTGGTATAACGCTCGACATAAAGCGCCGTCATGCTCGGGTTGTGCGGATTGTCGAACCAGCGGCGGCTGCGCAGCCTGGGGCGGAAATCATCGTGGTCCTGGCTCAATTTGGCGTCCCCCGGGATGGTTTTCTTTTGTGGCGGGAGGGTGGAACCGGGCGGGCTTGGGTGTCAACCACAGGCGCCGTAGAAAATGATATCGCGTAACATCGCGCGCACCGTAATGGTAGGGCAGCTTCACAACCTGCCACTTTTGCGGGTGGCGCGAATGGCGGGTTCACAACCCGCCCTACAAGCCGGCCTTATGCTGCTTCACCAGCCGCTTGCCCTCGCTCCACTGCCACGCCACCAGACCGGGGATGCCCACCGACAATTCACGCACGCGCTTGGCCATCGACAGCGCAATGGCGAAATCGGCGTGGATATGAAACAGGCCGCACACCAAGATAAACCCAGCCTCTTGCACCCCCAACGCGCCCGGCACCACAAAGCCCGCACTGCGCGCGGCCATTCCGAGGCTTTCGATCACCAGTGCTGTGGAGAAATTCGGCTCCAATCCCAGCGCCCATAGCACCGCCCAGGTCTCCAACGTGCCGAGCGCCCAAGCCAGCAAATGCAGGCTGAAGGCGCGGAACAAGGCACGGCGGTTCTTTTGCAGCCGCATCAGTTCAATGTGCAGCCCGCGCACCGATTCCATCGACAAATTCGGAAACATCTTCTGCAAACGCGTCGCCAGCGCCTCGATCAGCCGCATCATCCCAGCGCGCTGGGCGGCGACGAAGCCTGCCAGCCCGAGCGCCATCGTGATCATCCCGCCCTCAAGCCACGGCCGCCAGCTTTGATCCGTGCTGATCGCGGTGAGCACCGCAATGCCGATCATCGTCCAGGCGAATTGGGTAAGGGCTTCAATGGTGAGGTCGAGCGTGGTGCCGGCGCCAGCCAGCGGCCCTGGCACGCCGCGTTGGGAAAGCATGCGGATGCCGACCAAATTGCCGCCCATTTGTGCCACCGGCAGCAGCGAGTTCACCGCCTCGCGGATCCAACGAATGCGCAAATACACCGCCATGCGCGGCCTGCGCATGCCCACGGAAATACGCCATGAAATCGCCGAGAGATAAAGCTGAAGAATATGCAGGCTCAGCGTGGCTGGGATCACCCAGGCCACCTCAAGCACCTCAGTGCCGATCGCCTGCGCGCCAAACCACGCCACCAGAGCAATAACGGCACCGCCGCCAAGCGCGATGGTGAAGAGAGCGAGCTTCATCGGATCAGGTGTTCTGCCATGTTGGATGCGGTTAGGCCTTGCCTCGCCGCGCGTGTCAAATGATACCGGGCGAAAGCCTGCTCGGTTATTGGAATCATGATGCCCACATTGCGCCTGCACAACAGCCTGACCCGCCAGGACGAGGATTTCGTCCCGCTCGATGCCAACCATGTGCGCATGTATGTCTGCGGCCCGACGGTTTATGACCGCGCCCATCTCGGCAACGCGCGCACCATCGTGGTGTTCGACGTGCTCGCCTCCGTGCTGCGCACGCTGTATCCGCGCCTGACTTATGTTCGCAACGTGACCGACGTGGACGACAAGATCAACGCGCGCGCGGCGGAATCCGGCCTGCCGATTGGCGAGATCACCGCGCGCACGCTGGCGGATTTCCACACCGACATGGCAGCTCTCGGCGCGCAATCGCCCGATATTGAGCCGCGCGCCACCCAGCATATCGCCGAGATGATCACCATCATCGAGAAGCTGATCGCCGGTGGCCATGCCTATGTGGCGGAGGGCCATGTGCTGTTCGCCGTGGCATCTGATGCCAGCTACGGCAAGCTGTCCGGCCGCAGCCCGGATGATCTGCTGGCCGGCGCGCGCGTGGAGGTGGCACCCTATAAGCGTGACGCTGGCGATTTTGTGCTGTGGAAGCCGTCGTCGGATGATCTGCCGGGCTGGGACTCGCCGTGGGGCAGAGGCCGTCCGGGCTGGCATATCGAGTGCTCGGCGATGAGCTGGCGCTATCTGGGCGAGAGCTTCGACATTCATGGTGGCGGCGATGATTTGCTGTTTCCGCATCATGAGAACGAAATGGCGCAATCGCTGTGTGCATTTCCGGGCAGCCAATTCGCTCGGTTCTGGCTGCATAACGGCATGCTGACAGTGGACGGCTCGAAAATGAGCAAGTCCTTGGGCAATTTCCGCACGGTGGCCGACGTGCTGGGCATGGCGCCGCCGGAAGCCATCCGCATGCTGCTGCTGCGCGCGCAATATTCCGCCACGTTGGAATTCTCCGCCGCCGCTCTGGCCGAGTGCAAAAGCGATCTGGATCGGTTCTACCGCGCGCTGGAACGCCACCCCAGCGTGGAGCGCAGCATCGGCGTGCCGCAGGCGGTGATGGCGGCGTTGTGCGCCAATCTCAACACGCCGCTCGCCTTCTCGGCGATGCATGCGCTGGCGGATGCGGCGTTTGCGGGCAGTGAGCAGGCAGCCGCAGATCTGCTGGCAGCCGGGGATTTGCTCGGCTTGTTGCAGCACAGCACCGCCGATTGGTTCCGTGGCGGCAACGATGCGGCTGAGATTGACGCGTTGGTGCAAGCCCGCATT
>CAIZGT010000581.1 GCA_903932545.1 uncultured Rhodospirillales bacterium | reverse complement strand
TGAAATTCACCGTGCCGTTGAAATCGCCCTGTTCGGCGAGGTAGCGCGCGGCACCGAGCAGCATGGTGGTGTGGCCGTCATGCCCGCAGGCGTGCATCACGCCGCTGTGCTGGCTGGCATAGGCCACGCCGGTTGCCTCATCGATCGGCAATGCGTCCATATCAGCGCGCAGGCCGACGCTTGCTTGGCCATTGCCCCGGCGCAACACGCCGACCACGCCGGTGTTGCCGACATTGCGATGCACCTCAATGCCCCACTCGGCGAGCTTGGCCGCCACGATGTCGGAGGTGCGATGCTCCTGCATGCCGAGTTCGGGATGGGCGTGAATGTCTTGGCGGATGGCAATGAGTTCATCGTGATAAGCGGCAATTGCATCTGTGGTGGTCATGTGAAATCTCCCTCGTCCGATTTTCGATTTCATCATGGCTTTGGGCGATGGACCAGAGCTTGCTTCGCCATGCACAAATTTTGTGCGCAAAATCGATTTGCCATTGTTATGCTGCGTTGCACATGACCCGCGCTTCGGATGCGGCTGACATAGGAGACGGCATGGTTGCCCAGGTGATTGCGGTTGAGCCATTCGACCTTGTGGTATTTGGTGCGACCGGCGACCTTGCGATCCGCAAGCTGATCCCAGCGCTTTATCATCGGGATGCCGATGGCCAGATTCCGGCTGAGGCGCGCATTGTGGGCACATCACGCCGGCATCTGAGCGATGCGGCGTTTCGCCAGTCGGCGCAGGATGCGATTGTGGCGCATGTGAGCAAAGCTGATCAGGACGATGCCAAAATTGCGAAGTTTCTGGCGCGGCTAAGCTATGTGGCGGTGAACGCGACTGGCGATGAGGGCTGGCATGATCTGGCGGATCATCTGCGCGGCTCGGACCGGATTTTGGTGTTCTACCTCTCCACCGGCCCTGATTTGTTCGTGCCGATTTGTGAAAAGCTGGGCGAGGTTGGGCTCGCGGACCGGGCCCGGGTGGTGGTGGAGAAGCCGATTGGCAAGTCACTCGACTCCGCCCGCGCGGTGAACGACGCGATTGGGCGGCATTTCCCGGAAAGCCGAGTGTATCGGATTGACCATTATCTGGGCAAAGAAACCGTCCAGAACCTGATGGCGTTGCGATTTGCCAATTCGTTGTTCGAGCCGCTGTGGAACGCGGCGCATATCGATCATGTGCAGATCACGGTGGCAGAGACCCTCGGCGTTGAGGGGCGGGCTGGGTATTACGACACTGCAGGCGCGCTGCGGGATATGGTGCAGAACCATATCCTGCAATTGCTGTGTTTGGTGGCGATGGAGCCGCCGCCGTCGTTGGCCGCTGATGCGGTGCGAGATGAGAAGTTGAAAGTGCTCCAGGCGCTGAAGCCGCTCACAACCGAGACGGTGCGCACGCATTCGGTGCGCGGCCAGTATCGCGCCGGGGCGTCGGCCACCGGGCCGGTGCCGGGGTATTTGGAGGAGTTGGGCAACCCCGACTCCACCACCGAAACCTTCGTGGCGTTGCGGGCTGATATTGCGAATTGGCGCTGGGCGGGCGTGCCGTTCTATCTGCGCACCGGCAAGCGGCTGCCGACGCGGGTTTCGGAAATCGTGGTGAATTTCCGCCCGATTCCGCATTCGGTGTTCGACAAATCGGCAGGGATGATCCGCAGCAACCGGCTGGTGATCCGGCTGCAACCCGATGAGGGCGTGAAGCTGTATTTGATGATCAAAGACCCGGGTCCGGGCGGGATGCGGCTGCGTCGGGTGCCGCTGGATATGTCGTTTGCTGAGACGTTTGCGGTGCGCAACCCGGATGCGTATGAGCGGCTGATTATGGATGTGGTGCGCGGCAATCAAACGCTGTTCATGCGGCGCGATGAGGTGGAGGCAGCGTGGACCTGGGTGGAGCCGGTGCTGCAATACTGGGGCGACACCGACGAAGTGCCGCGCAGCTATACGGCAGGCACTTGGGGGCCGACAGCGGCGGTGACGCTGCTCGCGCGCGATGGGCGGACTTGGCAGGAGGAGGCGGGTTAACCGCCGGGCAAGAAGAGGCGGGTTAGAGCCCGAGTGTCATCACCAATGGGATCGCGAGCACGGCGATGACGGTTTGCACGGCAACGATCCCGGCCATCAATTCTGCATCGCCACCCAATTGGCGGGCCATGATGTAAGAGGATGAGGCGGTGGGCAGTGCTTGGAATAGCAAGGCGGTAACCGCTGCGTCTCCGCGCAAACCGATCATGTGCCCGACGATGAGCGTAGCCAGCGGCATCAGCCCGAATTTTCCAACCGAGGCGATGGCGATCGGGCGCAACCAAGCGCGGGCGGCGCTGAAATTCAACGCTGCTCCCACGCAGATGAGCCCGAGCGGGAGGGAGGCTTGGGCGAGACTGCGCAATACCGGCTCGATGACGAGAGGCAAAGTGAGGCCGATCATCTGCACGGCGATACCAGCCATGCTGGCAACCACCAGCGGGTTCAACGCCAATTGCCTGACAATTCCACTCAGGCTGAGTTGCACCGAGCCAAAGCGGGCGAACAC
>CAIZGT010000580.1 GCA_903932545.1 uncultured Rhodospirillales bacterium | reverse complement strand
CTGCCTAATCAAGGCGGGCGCTGATGCCCATCGCGCCCGTTCTCGCCGGCCCGACGTCGCCGCACCGTATGAAGGTTCGCGCAGAATATCTGCGTGCTGCCAGCAAGGGGCGCAAAGCGGTGATGCCGGGATTGGTGCTGCAGGCTCTGGCACGACATGATGACAAGCCAGCTCGGCTCGGTTTCACTGTTACGAAAAAAGTCGGCAATTCGGTGGTGCGCAACCGCACACGCCGTTGCCTCAAAGAGGCGGCGCGGTTGTTGTTGCGCGAAATTAATGTCGTCGGCGTGGACATGGTACTGATTGGTCGCGATGCCACGCGAGCACGCAAATTTCCCGATCTCATCGAGGATGTGCGGCGCGCGATGGCCAAGGCTGGCGTGCAGGTTCAAAGTGAAAAATTGGCCGCCTCGTGAGCAATATTGCGGGCGAAATCCTTGCCGCTGGCGTGCGTAGCTACCAGCTCACTTTGCGTGCTGTGATCGGTAGCCATTGCCGGTTTGAGCCGAGTTGCAGCCATTATGCCATCTCTGCATTGCGCACGCATGGCGCTCTGCGTGGAACGGCCCTTGCCACGCGGCGCATCCTGCGCTGCAACCCCTGGCATCCGGGTGGGTTTGACCCCGTTCCGGGTGTATCGAATTCCTCTGTTGTGCGGACATCTCCCTGATGGACCAGAAACGCCTGATGCTCGCGATCGCCCTGTCGGTGGCGATCCTGCTTGGTTTCCAGGCAATTATGCCCAAGCGCCCGGTGCCGTCGGCGCTGGTGGACCAAACCACCACCACTGATGTGCAAGGCGTGGCTCCCCCCAAGCTGGCCGCAGCCGCCCCCGCCACCGCTGGGCTGACGGCCCAGGGCGAAGCGGATCGAGATGCGCCTCGGGTGAAATTCTCCGCCGCGCGCGTTGAAGGCAGTGTGAATTTGCGGGGCGCCAAGTTCGATGATCTGGTGTTGCGCGATTATCGCGACACGATCGAGCCCAACTCCCCCTTGGTGCGCCTGCTGGAGCCGCGCACTGACAGCGAGCCCTATTACGTACAGTTCGGCTGGACCGCAGACCCTGCGGCCAACCTCGCGCTGCCGGGCAATGACACGCTGTGGACTGCCGAGGGCACGCTTTCGGCCACCACACCGCTGACCCTGCATTGGAACAACGGCGCTGGGCTGGAATTCCAGATCGTCGTCGGCCTTGACGCCAATTTCATGTTCACCATCGACCAGAAGGTGATCAACGCGTCCGCCGCCCCGGTTGCGGTGTTCCCATATGCCCGCATCCGCCGCGACTATACGCCGACGGTTGCAGGCTATTACGTGCTGCATGAAGGCTTCACCGGCGTGCTGGAGGGCACTCTGAAAGAGCAAAAATACAGCGACGCGAAGTCGGAAGGTGAAAAACATGGCGGCGTGGGCCTCCAAGTAACGAGCACCGGCGGCTGGGCTGGCTTCACGGATAAATATTGGCTGACCGCGCTGATCGCTGATCCGAAATCTGAGCAGACCGCTACCTATCGCCATGTCAACGAGAACGGCGACCGCTATCAGGTGGATTTCCTCGCCAAGAACCCGCTGAGCATCTCACCTGGGGCCAGTGGCGCGCAGATCCTGCGGCTGTTTGCG
>CAIZGT010000579.1 GCA_903932545.1 uncultured Rhodospirillales bacterium | reverse complement strand
GGGCGGACGAGTTGGACGGAGCCGACAATCACCGCATCAAGGCGGCAGACGAACAACTCGCGCTCTGGCACCAGCAACAGGCCGCGAAAATACCGCTCCATGTTGGCGCGACCCGGTGGAGAGACCCAGCCGAAGCCGCCGCCGTCGATAATCGCCGCGTCTGCCGCTTCGCACAAAGCGGCCAGATCTTCGTCGGTGAACTCACTGATCCGTTCTACGGTGGCGATCGGTTTTTGCGGTTTTGCGGGGGGCTTGTTGGATCGCTCTTCGCTCATGGTGTCCACCGCAGGAAGTTGCGCAGGATGCGGATCCCCACCGCCTGGCTCTTCTCAACATGGAACTGCGTGCCCGCGCGATTGCCTTCAACCACCATCGCGGCAACCGGCCCGCCGTAATCGGTGGTGGCGAGAAGTTGCGATGCCTTGCCGCCGGTCAGCGCATAGGAATGGACGAAATAGACGTGATCATCCGGCTCTAGCCCGGTGAGCAGCGGGTGGCTTTGGGTGAAGTTCAGCCCGTTCCAGCCCATCTGCGGCAGGCGCAGCGGGTCAGGCGGGGCCATTTCGGTGATCTCGCCTTCAATCCAGCCGAAGCCTTTCGTCACCTGATGCTCTAGCCCGCGCTGCGCCATCAATTGCATGCCAACGCAGATGCCGAAGAATGGCACGCCCGCTTCCACGCGGTTGAACATCGTCTCCCGCAAGCCGGGGCGGCGGGCAAGTCCGAGGGCGCAATCGGCAAACGCCCCTTGGCCGGGCAGCACAATGCGATCGGCTTCGGCGACGATGCGCGGGTCAGCCGTTACCACCACCTCGCCGGTGATGTGCTCCATCTCAGCGGCCAGAGCGAGCGCGCGGGAGGCGGAGGCAAGGTTGCCGCTGCCGTAGTCGATGACAACGATTTTCATGGCGTTACAGACTGCCCTTGGTGGACGGCACAGCCCCACCCACACGCGGGTCAAGCTCCACCGCCTGACGCAGCGCGCGGGCCGTGGCTTTGAAGCAGGCTTCGGCGACGTGATGCGTGTTGGTGCCGGCCAGTTGGCGGATATGCAGCGCGATGCCAGCGTTGGCGGCCAGGGCGCGGAAGAATTCCTCGAACAGCTCGGTGTCCATCTCACCCACCTTGGGCGCATTGAAGCTCACGCTCCATCCGGTGATACCGCGACCGGAGATATCGATGGAGGCTTCCACCAGCGCCTCATCCATCGGCACAGTTGCATGACCAAAGCGGGTGATGCCGCGCTTGTCGCCCAGTGCCTGCTTAATGGCTTGGCCCAGCACAATGCCCACGTCTTCCACCGTGTGGTGGAAATCGATGTGCAGATCACCCACCGCTGTGAGGTTGAGATCGAACAGCGAATGGCGGTTCAGCGCCGTGAGCATGTGGTCGAAAAACCCCACACCCGTGCTGATCGCGCCGGTGCCGGTGCCATCAAGGTTGAGCGTGGCGGTGATGTCGGTCTCTGCCGTTTTGCGGGCGATGGTTGCGGTGCGTGCCATGATGGAAATGAAGTAGCCGAAAATGGGGGGGAGGGGCAAACATCGCGTATCGGCTTGCCGATAAGGCGCGCATTCACGGCTTTTGCTCCGTCGGATGGCAGTCCCGCACCACATTGCATTGACTATTCACGCGGAATCGGCCCCTTGAATCGCGTATATATCCGATCAGCCGACCCGCCCAAGGAGCCTGCCTGTGAAAGCCATCGTCACCGTGATGCTGAAGAACGGCGTGCTTGACCCGCAGGGCAAGGCCATTGGGCAGGCCCTCGGCACGCTCGGCTTTGCAGGCGTGGGCGAAGTCCGCGTTGGCAAACGTATCGAGTTGGAACTCGCCGAGACCGACCCGGCAGCAGCCAAGCTTGCGGCGGAAAACATGGCGCGCAGCCTGCTCGCCAATCTGGTGATCGAGAGCTTCTCGGTGGAGATCATCTGAGATGAACGCCGCCATCGTCGTCTTCCCCGGCATCAACCGTGAGCGCGACATGGCGATCGCGCTCGAACTCTCCACCGGCCGCAAGCCCCGCATGGTGTGGCACAAGGAGACCTCGTTAGAGGGCATCGACCTTGTGGTGCTGCCCGGCGGCTTCTCGTATGGCGATTATCTGCGCTGCGGTGCGATGGCCGCGCACTCACCGATCATGGCGGAGGTGAAGCGCCATGCGGAGCGCGGTGGCTATGTGATGGGTGTGTGCAACGGCTTTCAGATCATCACCGAAGCCGGGCTGCTGCCGGGAGCCCTTCTGCGCAACGCCAAGCTCCGTTTCCTGTCGATGGACTGCAATTTGCGGGTTGAGCGAGCCGACACCGCGTTTACTGGCCAATACGCCAAGAGCCAGGTTTTTCGCGCTCCGATGGCGCATGGTGATGGCAACTATACCGCCTCGCCTGAGGATCTGGATCGTCTCGAAGGCGAGGGTCTGGTGGCGTTTCGCTATGCCGAGGCCGATGGTGCGCTTACCGATGCAGCCAATCGCAACGGCTCCGCCCGCAATATTGCGGGCATCTTCTCCCCCAATCTGCGCGTGCTTGGCCTGATGCCGCACCCGGAAGATCTGGTTGACCCGCTGATGGGCGGCACCGATGGCAAGCCGTTGTTCGACGGCCTCGCTGCTGCTCTCGCCGCCTGAGGAATGCGCACATGAAACCAGTCAATCAGGCGCTCGCCGCCGAATTCGGCCTCAGCGCGGATGAATATCAGCGCGTGCTCGACATTATGGGCCGCACGCCCAGCTTCACCGAGCTTGGCGTGTTTTCGGTGATGTGGTCGGAGCATTGCTCCTACAAATCCTCGCGCGTGTGGTTGAAGCAACTGCCGACAAAGGCTCCTTGGGTGATCCACGGTCCGGGTGAGAACGCGGGCGTGGTGGATATCGGCGATGGCATGGCCGCCATCTTCAAGATGGAGAGCCACAACCATCCAAGCTTCATCGAGCCCTATCAGGGTGCTGCAACCGGCGTGGGCGGCATTCTGCGAGACGTGTTCACCATGGGTGCTCGGCCCGTGGCCAACCTTAACGCCCTGCGCTTTGGTGATCCGAAGAACCCGCGCACCAAGCGCGTGGTGGATGGCGTGGTGCGTGGCATCGGCGGCTACGGCAATTGCGTGGGCGTTCCCACGGTGGGCGGTGAGGTGAATTTCCACCCGTCC
>CAIZGT010000578.1 GCA_903932545.1 uncultured Rhodospirillales bacterium | reverse complement strand
TTGTTCGCCGAAGCCGAGAGCGACGCGCTGGCGGTGATCGCCTCGCCCGAAGATCGCCGCGTGGTGGGGATTCTCACCGAACAATATGCGTTGCGGCGTTATACCGATGAGTTGGAACGGCGGCGGCGGGAATTGTCGGGAGAATAATCCGCGTTATCATCGGATCAATGACCGGAGAAGCGCCAACCATGCCCCACCGCTTGATCGACCTATCTGTGGCGTTGCGAGACGATATCCGCTCCGACCCACCGGAGATGCTGCCGAAAATCGAATATCATTCGCATGAGATGACCGCGCCCATCGTGGCGCAATATTTCAATGTGCCGGTCAGCGCACTGCCCGAGGGCCAGTATGCCGCAATGGAACGCTGCACCATCAGCAGCCATAACGGTACGCATGTTGACGCGCCTTATCACTATTTCAGCCGAATGAACGAAGCTCTCGTGCCCGGTGGCGAGCCATCGATGCGCATCGACGAAGTGCCGCTCGAATGGCTGTATCAGCCCGGTGTGAAGCTCGATTTCCGCCATCTTCCCGATGGCTATGTGGTGCAACCCACCGATATCGAGGCCGAACTCGCCCGTATCGGCCACGAACTCAAACCGCTGGAAATCGTCGTCGCCAACACCGCGGCCGGGGCGCAATACGGTCACGACCCGTTCATCGACAGCGGTTGCGGCTTTGGCCGTGCCGCCACGCTGTGGCTGGTGGAGCGCGGCATTCGCGTCGTTGGCACCGATGGCTGGAGTTGGGACGCCCCGTTCAGCCACACCAAACAGCGCGTAGCCGAAACCGGAGACGCCAGCCTGATCTGGGAAGGCCACCGGGTTGGCCGGGATCACGCTTATTGCCAGATTGAGAAAATGGCCAATCTCGACCAACTCCCGCCGGACGGATTTATTATCTCCGCCTTCCCAGTGAAATTGCATCGCGGCTCGGCTGGATGGACGCGGGCAGTTGCGATATTGCCTGGGTAATTTCACGCACTGCGCGTCACTCTTTGCAACCAAGTGCACCGGAATATACACAGTTGCGATAATTCATTCGTTATTGACTAAGATCAAAGTGAATTCTTGGCTAGTGATGCAGTTTGAATGTGCAAATTTCATCACATGTGCTGGGAGGCCACCGTGAACCGTCGATATCAAGCCCGAATTTCGCTCAAATATGGCTCACTGGGTTTTCTGACGCTGCCAGTTCTGACGATGACAGTTCTGGCGCTGTCAGCATCCCCAGTCCAAGCCGTACCAAGCCTCGCCGCGCAAACAGGCCAGCCTTGCAGCGCCTGTCATATCGGCGGCTTTGGCCCGCAACTCACCGCCTTTGGCCGCGAGTTCAAGATCGGCGGCTACACGCAAACCGGCGGTGATGGGCTGGCAGCAGAAATACCGCTCGCCGCAATGATTTTGACCTCATTTAACACCACCGCGAAAGACCTGCCCGCCGGCACGCAAGCTCAGCATTACGACGTCAACAACAACGCAGCTCTCGACCAGGTCAGTTTGTTTTTGGCAGGCAATGTTGGCGAGCATGCTGGTGGCTTCGTTCAAGCAACCTATCAGAACGGCAATAACGCGGTCCATCTCGATCAGGTGGATATCCGGCCCTACACCACCACGGTCGAAATCGGCGGCGATGATCTGCGCCTTGGCACCACGCTGACCAACGCGCCGATGGTGCAAGACCCTTTCAATTCCACGTTCAACTGGGGCTACCCCTATGTTGTCTCGTTCCTCGCCCCCGCCCCCACCGCCTCGCCGATCATGATCAGCGGTTTTGTCGGCAACTCTATCGGGCTGACCGCTTATGGCTATTACGACCACCGCATTTACGTCGAAGCTGGCGGCTATGAGAGCATGAGCCCTTATCTGCTCGCCCGCCTCGGCACCGGCTTGGGGGCTGGTCAGACCAATGGCGTGGCACCCTATCTCCGCGCGGCCTATGTCTGGGATTGGGATGACAGCACCGCGCATCTTGGTGCCGTTCTGCTCGCCGCCCACGCCTACCCGGCCAGTGGTCGCGGCGGCAATGCTGCGATGGGCAGCGACAGCTACACCGATATCGCGTTCGATGCTGGGTATCTGTTCCAGGGCGATGGCACACACTCGTTCTCGTTCGAGACGATTTATGTGCACGAAGATCAGAACCTGAACGCCTCGGCTTCAGGCACCGGCTATGGTGCGAAATATACGCTCAACACCGTGCACAGCTCTGCATCGTATTGGTATAAATCCACTTACGGCGCCAATTTGTCCTGGCAGAAAACCTGGGGCGGGGCGAACCCGGTGCTATATCAATCCAGCACTCCGGTGTTTGGCAGCGCCAATGGCAAGCCGAACAGCAACGCTTTCATCCTCGAAGCGGACTGGGTGCCGTTTGGCAAGGAAGACAGTTGGCTCGCTCCGTTCGCCAACCTGAAGCTGGGCCTGCAATACACGATCTACACCCAGTTTAACGGCGCATCGAAGAACTACGATGGCAATGGCCGCAACGCTGCGGACAACAACACGCTCTACGCCTTCGCCTGGTTGGCTTTCTAACACCGGCGTCTCGCCAATATCGTCATCATCACCATATAAGTGTGGTGACGATGTTGGCGGGCGGTTGGTTGCAGTGGCTCTCCCGTGCCGGTAACGTCCGGTCAAATCAAGGAGAGCAGCAAGATGGACATGACCGGCGAGCGCCGTATTCCCGCCCCGCGCCAAAAGGTTTGGGAAGCGCTGAACAACCCCGAAATCCTCAAAGCCTCCATCCCAGGCTGCGAATCGATGGAGAAGCTGTCTGATTCGGAGCTGAAAGCCACCGCTGCAGTGAAAATCGGCCCAATCTCGGCGCGCTTCACCGGCAAAGTGAACCTTCTCGACCTCGACCCGCCGAATTCCTACCGCATCGAAGGCGAAGGCCAAGGCGGTGTTGCCGGGTTCGCCAAGGGTGGCGCTGTGGTGAAACTGGTCGATGATGGCCGTGACACGCTGCTGACCTATGACGTGAAAGCCCAGGTTGGCGGCAAGATCGCCCAGCTTGGCGCGCGCCTGATCGATGCCACCGCCAAACAGATGTCTGATGCCTTCTTCAACAATTTCTCCGCCGCCGTGGCCGCTGGGGAAGAAGACGTGCCCGTGGTGATCCAGCAGGCCCAGCTTTCGGTATTCGACCTGATCCCGTCTGAGATCGGCGGCCTGTCCATCGTCGCCTGGATCGGCATCGCGATTTATGTCCCGATCCTGTTCCTGCTGCTGAGCGCCTATCTGTGAACCTGCCGAATTCAGTTGCCGAAACCGCCGCGTTGCTCGCCCAAGGCGGCTACGTGGCGGACACGGCGCTGGCGACCACGGTCTATCTTGCCCTCTCAATGCAGCGCCCGCTGTTTTTGGAGGGCGAGCCAGGTACCGGCAAAACCGAAATTGCCAAGGTATTGGCCGAGGGGCTGGGGCGTCGTCTGGTCCGGTTGCAATGCTATGACGGACTCGATCTGGCCGCTGCCGCCTATGAGTGGGATCATGCGCGCCAGTTGATGGAAATCCGTCTTGCTGAAGCGCGTGGTGAGACGACCAGCACCGATATCTATGCCCGC
>CAIZGT010000577.1 GCA_903932545.1 uncultured Rhodospirillales bacterium | reverse complement strand
TACGACATTACATCATTTCAGATCTACGCTAGCCTTAAATTCAGACAAATGAACTAGCCTACTTAACTGAAAAATGTGGGGCGGGTCCACTAAGCGGGGGGCGATGTCTTACAATGCAAAGGCAGCATTTCTGCCAGCTACACTATTGTCGATCGTTGTGTTGGCAACAATTGTTGTTGCCACGAGTGACTATTTGGCAAATAAGCGGGTAGAGGCACAAAATGCTGGCTTGGATCAAGCAAAATCAGATGTTCTGATTATGCGCCGCCGCTTTAATGAGACGTTGAAGCGGGTCTCTTTGCTTGAAACCAGTGGTGTTCTGGTCGAACATTCGTATAGCCATCATTTGCTAGACTTTCCCGAAAGATTGGACAGTTTGCGGCAGCAGATCGATATTGCCGGAAGCGAGTTTGCATCGGTTTCATTTGTAAACGCCGTCGGCGACCTCCAATGGTCCACTCACTGGCTGCCATCAGAAAACATCAATGTAGCCGATCGTGATTATTTTGAAATCTTAGCGAAAAAAGATGTGGAAATCGTCGTTGGAAATACCAGCATTGGAAAAGTGACAAGTTTATTAAGTCTGCCATTTGCATTTAAAATACACGATTTCAACGGAAATTTTAAAGGCGTACTCGTCATAAGGGTTGCTGGCGATTTTACCAGAACGCTTTTACAAAGTGTTGAGTATAAAACAAACTCTATGGTCAGTTTGGTGCGTGGGGGTGGTCAATATCTCGGCCGGAGTGTGAACACGCCATCGGGCGTAATTTCGTCCAATGCCCGATTTTTGCCGACAATCGGCACAAAATCTATCAGTGACACCAATTCCACTGCCATATCAGTAAGCCCCATTGATGGCGTCGAGCGCTTTATGGCCACATCGTACAACAGCCAATGGGATGTGATTTTGGTCGTTGGCAACGATACTGCGCCGATGAAGGCGGTCCTTGCGGGTGTTACACGCAGCATTGTTATCATCGCCGCTGCGCTGGGCTTTGGCGCCATGGCACTGATCCTGATCATCACGCGGCTATCGATCGAGCGTCGAAACAACGCAAAAAACCTGCGCGTGGCGCGCGACGTGGCACGACGCGAAGGCGTGCTGGTGCAAGTTGCGGAAAAAGCGACGGATATGATCGCGCTGATGGATGCAGAATTTCGCTACCTTTACGCCAACGATGCGTTTCGCCGACAACTCGGCATTGATCCGAAGCAAAGCATCGGCAAGCGCATGGGCCACTCGAATGTTTATAAGCCGGAAGTTGAAGCCGGTATGGCGAGAATTGCCCGTGATGGTGGCTCGGCGCGGGTGTTGGTGGATATTTTCGATGCGATTGGCCGCACAAGGTGGCTTGAAATTGAACTCGTTGCGGTTGACATCCGCAAGGATGACTACGTCTCGCCCTGCCGCTATATCAGTATCGCCCGCGATGTAACCGAGCGGGTTCTGTCTGAACAAAAAGTTGCTGTCAGCCAAATGCGTCTGGAAAATATCTTGCGTGTCGGGCCTGGAGTTGCCTTCGAGGTATGGTTTGGCCCCAACAACGAAACCTTTATCGAATTGCCGGTTGGGGTGCCTGATAGGTTGCTTGGGTATTCTGTGGAAGAAGCCACCCGCAACGGGCTGCTGTTCGACCAAACTGATCCAAGCGACGTTGAAGCAAGGCGGCTGGCCAAGTATCGCTGCCTGACAACCGGCTGGGCGTCTGTCGAATTCAACGCCCAGGCGAAGGATGGCTCCACCCATCGGATGCTGAACCAGTTGCGGCGCGCCACGGGTGCTCACAGCGGCGCTGCGATCATTGGCTATATGACCGACATCACGAGTGACTATGTCTCACGCACGCGGTTGCGGCATTCCGAGCAACTCGCAATCCTCGGGCTGGCAAGCGCCAACATCGCGCACGACATGATCCAACCTCTGGGTTCACTGATGCTGTCCGTCGAAAATGCGGTTGCGGCCGTTGAATCCGGCAAAGCGACATCGGAATACACCATCGGCAAATTGGCCAGGATTGGCGAGCAAGCAACGCGTTTGGCGCAAATGGTGGACCGTGTGCGTCGCTTCAGCCGCGTTGACCAGGGCAACAAGACAGTGTTCCAGCTCGCTTTTGCCATTGAGGAAGCGATTGCTCTGGCGGAGATGCGGATGCGCACTGTGGGCATGCAGGTTCAGGTGGACCTCCCGCCAGACCTCCCGGAGTTGCACACCGATCGTCTTTTGCTGGAGCAAGTGCTGTTGAATCTGATCATCAATGCTTGCGACGCTTATCAGGGCCAGCAGCCACCGATCGAAAGCGCCAATCGCGTGCTGGCTATTTCGGCTGAGATCACCAATGAGGCCTTGGTAATTTATCTCGCTGACCGCGCCGGTGGTATTTTGCCGGTCATCCTGCCGAAATTGTTCAAGGCGTTTACCACCACCAAGCCTGCGGATATTGGGACAGGGCTGGGATTGACGATTTGTGCGGGCAATATCCGCACGTTGGGCGGCACGATTGCTGCGCGCAACCAGAACGGCGGAGCCGTGTTTGAGCTTGTGCTGCCGCTGGCGGTCATGCGGAGTTTTGCCGACGCGTAAGGTCGAGTGTAGCCACCGAAATATCGGGGTGAAGCATTAGCAACCCACCATTGCGAGGTCAGCATTGGCATCCAACGCGGCCCTCGCAATGGTGATTGTGGTTAGCCGGCCATCCGATGCACAGCACATAATTTGTTGCCATCCGGGTCACGCAGATACGCCAGATACAGGCTGCCGCTCGCACCAACCCGCACGCCCGGCGGCTCTTCGCAGGTGACGCCGCCATTTTCCACGCCCGCCTTGTGCCACGCATCCACCAATTCGGGGCTGCTGATCGCAAAGCCCACCGTGCCGCCATTGGCAGCGGTGGCGGGCTGGCCGTCGATCGGGATGCTGAAGAACAGCCGCCCGCCGTTATGGGAGTAGATGAGGCGGCCTTTCGGGTCGGTGATCCCCGGCTTGGCGCCCAGCACGCCGAGCAGCGCATCATAGAAAATCCGCGTGCGTTCGATGTCGTTGCTGCCGAGCATGATGTGGCTGAACATGGTTGATGACCTCCCTGCCGTGATTGATTGGCACAGAATGGCAACTCATTGCGCGATGTCCAGTCACCGCTTGCCGGGTGCGCGTTACCATGCGAGGCTCCTGCCACAATCGGCGCAGCAAGACGCCACCAGAAGGGAGCTTACCATGATCCTGACCCGTCGCACCGCGATTATCGGCACCACTGCGGCCCTCGCCGCCACACCTTTGCGCTATGCCCATGCAGAAGACACCATCAAGATTGGTGGTATCGTCCCCATCACCGGCCCCGCCGCTGAGGCTGGTAAATTTATGCAGAACGGTGCCGCAATGGCGTTGGAGAAGATCAACGCCGCTGGCGGTGTGCTTGGCAAAAAGCTGGAATGGGTGATCGAAGACGACGCCACCACCAATCCAGGGGCCGTGCTCGGCTTCTCCCGCCTCGTCAGCCGCGGTGACTGCGTGGCCTATACCGGCTCGATCCGCTCGACGCAGGTGCAGGCGATGGCGCCGGACGTGCTGAAGGAAAGCAAGCCGGTGATGTTCGGCGGCACCAATCCAGGGCTGACGCAGAACGGCAATCCGTGGCTGTTCCGTTGCCGCCCGAATGACAGCTACTCCGCCCGCGTGATCGCCGATTACGGGGTGAACACGCTGAAAAAGACGAAATGGGTGATCATCCACTCCACCGATGCGTTCGGCACCGGCGGCAAGGATGCGCTCGTCGCAACGCTCACCAAAATGGGAATCACGCCGGTACTGGTGCAGGGCTACACCAATCAACAGACCGATTTTACCCCGGTGGTGCTGGCGGTGAAGCAGGCGAACCCGGACGTGGTGAGTTCGTATTTCACTTTTGAAAACGATCTCGGCATCTTTGCCCGTCAGCTCCGTCAATTGGGTGTCACGGTGCCGTGGGTGGGCTCGCCTTCAATCATCAACACCACCGCACTCAACCTTGCCGGTCGCGCGTTGTTCGGCACATACGGGATTGCCGATTACACGCCGGACGCATCGCCTGATGCCACAGCTTACGCTGTTGAATATCTGAAGCGATACAAGGCGCAGCCGGACAATCAAAGCACGTGGCTGTATGACGGGCTGAACATCCTGGCCAATGCGATCAACGCGGCCAAGAGCACCAAGCCCGCCGAAATCCGCGCCGCGATCCTGGCGCTCAAGGGCTATAAAGGCGCTGAGGGCACTTACAATTTCGACGAGAAGGGCGACGGCCTGCGCGGCTACAACGTGGTGCGCAACGAGAACGGCAAGATCGTGTTCGACAAGCATATCGAGTTCAACGACTAAGCAGCAGCCCCGATCATGGCGATCTTTCTCCAGCTTCTGTTCACCGGCCTGGGCATCGGCGCGATCTATGCGCTGGTGGCCTTGGGCTTTGTGCTGCTGATCCGTGCGGCCAGCGTGGTGAACTTCGCCCAAGGGCAGTTCGCCATGGTGGGCGCTTACATGCTCGTTGTGTTGTTCAACGTGCTGGAACTGCCCTACCTCGTCGCGATGGCGCTGTCGGTGGTGCTGATGGCGTTGTTCGGCGTGGTGTTTGCCGCCACCACCTATTGGCCGTTGCGCCATCGCGGTGGGTTGCCGGTGATTATCAGCACGATCGGCGCATCGATCTTCCTGGAAAACATCGTGCTGTTTCTCTATGGCCCCAGCCCGGAAGTGCTGCCGGGGCTGTTTGACTCGCCCGGCATCCAAGTTGGCGAAGTGTTCATGGACAGCCAGTATCTCTCGATTTTGGCGGCCGCGACACTGCTGGTGGTTTTGCAATACGTGATCTTCGAGAAGACCAATCTCGGCAAGAAGCTGCAGGCCACCAGCCAAGACAAGGAAATGGCGAGCCTGCTCGGCATTCCGGTGGTGGGGATGATCCTGTTCACCTTCGCCTATTCCGCGATGCTGGGCGGCATTGCCGGCATGCTGGTGGCGCCGGTGCTGTTCGTGTCAGTCGGCATGGGCGGGTTGATCGCGCTGAAGGCGTTCGCGGCCAATATCATCGGCGGGTATGGCTCGATTCCTGGCGCGATTCTGGGTGGCTTGGCGCTGGGTGTGGCCGAGACGATGGGGGCTTCCTACATCTCGGTCCCGTATAAAGACGCCTTCGCCTTTGCCATGTTGCTGATG
>CAIZGT010000576.1 GCA_903932545.1 uncultured Rhodospirillales bacterium | reverse complement strand
GGGTCATGGCATAACGAACCCCGCAGAACCGGCGATGCGACGTGAGGGAGGGCCGCTCTGGCCCAAGCGCAGCGACAGCAGACGTTCCAGATCACCAATGGAAGTCGGCGCATCACCGGGACCGCGGAGCAGAGCGGGATCATCAACCGGGCGCACCAGGTAGGGCGTGACGATGATCACCAGCTCGGTCTCGTTGCGCTGAAAGCCGTCGGAGCGGAATAACTCGCCCAGCACTGGCACATCTCCGAGCATTGGCACGAAGCTGGCCATGGTTTGCGCGTTGTATTGCAGCAATCCGGCGATAGCGAAGCTTTGGCCGCTGCCGAGTTCAACCGTGGTATCGGCGCGTCGCACCGTAAGCGCCGGCACTGAAATTGCCGCGTTGCCCGCAGTGAGCTGCACCGCACCTTGCTGGGTGAGTTCGCTCACCTCTGGGCGAACGCGCAGACGAATTTGGTGGTCCGAGACCACCGTGGGGCTGAACGCCAGGGCCACGCCGTATTGCTTGAACTGGATGGCGATGGTGTTGTTGCTTTGCCCGACCGGGATGGGAAATTCACCGCCTGCAAGGAAGCTCGCACTCTCGCCGCTCATCGCCGTCAAGTTCGGCTCGGCCAATACGCGGGCGAGATTTTCGGTGGCCAGCGCGTTGATCAGCGCTTCTAGATTGTTGTTGCCGATTGCCAAGGTGCTGGGCATGGCACTGGCGCCCGTGACAGCGGCGGTTGAGGTGGCAGTGATGAGCCCGATGCGGAACGGTTGACCGCCGAACAGCTTGCCGACTTGGCCGAGTTCGCTCCAATTGATGCCCAGCGCGGAGGTGACGGTGCGCGACATCTCCACGATCCGCACACGCAACCCAACTTGTTGTGGTGAGGCGATGCTGAGGCGGTTCTCTACCTCTTGGCCATCGCTGAGATAGGCGCGCGCGATGCCTTGCGCCGTCTCGGCCATGCCGGGATTGGCGACGAGGCCGGTGATCACCAGCCCCTTGGGGGCAGCCTCGACATGAATCGACGAGCCGGGCAGCGCACGCAAAATAGCGGATGCGGCGCCGGTTGCGTTGAACGCCGAGGGCAACACCGACACATCGAAATTCGCCCCCGGCTTGCCGTCTTTGTCGAGCACAGCCACGGTGGTGTGGCCGGGGGCGACGCCGAGGATGAACAATCCGGTGGCATTGCTGGGCCGCACATCGGCGATTTTTGGGTCAGCGACGAAAATGTCGGTGGTGCCGCCGGGGGTTTGCACCAAGGTGCCGGTACCCGCTTCAAGCGAGATATGCACCGCTGGTTGCGCATGGGCGGCAGCACCGCTCAGACCGATGAGCACAGACGCGATCAGGCAGAGGTGGGCGAGCATGCGCATCAGAAATGGAACTCCTTGGCATCACCGCTGCCGCGATAAATTCGGATCGTTCGCGTGGGACTGCTGGCGGGGGCGTTTTGCAGGGCCTGCGACACGTCTCCGCCCCAGGTGACATGATGCGCGTTGGGATCATCTGGCAGCCCAGCTTCCGCCGAGCGCACGACGAGTGACAGCCGCCCGATGCGCCCGGCGACCACCACGCGTTCGGCCTGCTCAGACGCCACTTCAATGGTAACGGTTGCGGCTGGCTTGGTGCCGCTCTCCGGGCCTTCGCCTTCAACCATGCGCTGATCGATGGCGATCACACGAATGTCGCTGAGCACAATCTGCGCGACAACGCGCTGGCCAATTGGGCGGCTGGCGTCGTCCAGGGTTTGGATGAGCAGAATATCAACATGATCGCCCGGCGAGATCAGCCCGGCCGCGCCGGTGACGACATCCACCGCCACCGTGATGGCGCGCATGCCCGGCGTGAGCACTGCGGCCAGAAAGCCGCGGTCGGTGGAGTGCATGATGTCGGCGCCCAGCAACGGCTCGTGATCACGCAGGGCGCGGCGCAGCATCGAGCCCTTCAGCTCGGCAGGCTTGATGCTGCTCGCGCGCACTGCCGCTTCGGGCACCAGATTGGGGGCGAGGGAGACAATGGTCAGATCATCGGATTTGAGCAGCGTGCCGGCGCGCAGGGTGTGGGAGGCAACCACCACTGAGACTTGCTCCATCGCTGCATCGGCCTGACCTCCGCCTTGGGCGTGTGGCCGCACGCTCACCCAGGCCACGGTTCCAAAGCCGAACAGACCAAGTGCCATGACGAGATAGAGGCCGACGCGATAGATCACGGCGTCCAGCCCTCCAGCAGCAGGCAGACTAACGTGCCGATGGTGATGGCGGCTGCGTATGGCAGGCTACCGCCGTGCCGCAACCGCCATAGCTCGACGCGCCAGACGCGGGCGATGGTGCCCTGCCCGGCAAGGCTCGGCAGCGCGTATTGGGCGGCAAGTGGTCGGCTGAACACCACGGCCAAGGCGAGTGCGCCACCGGCCAGGGTGATCGCGAAAATCTGGAGTGGGATTTCTTGCACGGGTGGCAGCAGCACGGCCGCCGTGATCAGCTTCGCGTCACCGCCGCCGAGCCAGCGCAACTGCCAACAGGCGAAGGCTGCGATGAACACCAGCACGGCGCAGGGCACGGCATAGAGCGCATCACCTTGCAGCAGGCGGGCGGTGAGGCCGAGCAGTGCAACGGCCACGACGATGCGGTTGGAGATCAGTCTGGTGGCGATGTCTTGCCACATCGCTATGCCCAACAGAGCGATGCCAATCGCGATGGGGAGGATTTGCAGGAGCTGAAGTGACGTTAGATGGTTCATCTCAAACACTCCCACTGCGCGGCATCGCGCGGCTTGAAACGGACCAGGGCCGCCAGACCTGAGCGACTTGCGCCCACTCAAGTCTGCACGGCCCTGATGCGTGGTTCGGGTCAGGCGAACGGCCCCTGACCCGACGTGAACCCAATGCTTTTGAATTCAACTCGGTGACGGGTTCACCTTGCCAGAGAGCGTGGTGAACGTGTTGTTGATCCCGGTGCCAAGGGTGGTCACGGCACCAACGATGACGGCGGCAACCAGTGCTGCGATCAGGCCATACTCAACCGCAGTCACGCCACGTTGGTCGTTCCAGAGGTTCTGGATCATTTTCATGTTGAACATGTCTAGGCTCCTTCGTTTAGAGTTTACACTTGGTGGTCAATGAGGTGGTGTTTTACTTGATCCAAGTTAACATGTAACCTCATACTATTAACCATAGTGTTCTCATTTGACCTAAATCAAGTCGTAAATATAATCAATGTTTGATGCAGAATCTTCATTTTTCGACAAATAAGCAATTTATTTATTTGTGATTCGACAATTTACGACATTAGAAGATAAAATTACTTGTCAAAGCGGCTCTTTTGACATTTTGATAAGAAATGCAGTGTTCGTTGCGGCTTGCGCACGCGCCAAACGCACAAAAAGGACGTCGTTCACATAAACGTGAAGAACTGTCATGCGCGCAGGAGAGAGCCAAGCTGGCAAAATATGCCGTTCAGGGCCGGGCGCGGCTGGACTCGACGCGGAACAGCCCGGAGCGCGCATTTGCAGAGGCGCTCCGGGCTGTTCAATGCAGCGACTGAAATGCGGCTTATGTCAGTCCACAAGCTCAGGCTTGGCCATCCACTCGCGGCCTTTGAGCATGGCGCGCCAGCTGCGATTGCCAGTTGACGGCAGTGGCGACGATCTTGATCGGCTGTGCATCATCGTCAACCGGGTGCTGGATCGGCTTGAGGCGGGGATTGAAGCGTTGCGCAGCGCGGG
>CAIZGT010000575.1 GCA_903932545.1 uncultured Rhodospirillales bacterium | reverse complement strand
GTGGCTTTCGGCCCACCAGCTGCGATCTGCCAGATGCCGAACAGCAGCACCAGCATGACCAACAACGGCACCGAATTGCGGGCCGTGGTGGTCATCCAAGGCAGGATTTTCGATGAGAACGAGGGGCCGGACATGGGTGCGGCCTTCGTGGTGGTGGTCGCGGGTTGGATGGTCGCACTCATGTCCGAGCCCCTTATGCCGAGAGTTTTTTGATCGATTGCGAGGCGAGATAGGCGGCGGGGTTGGCTGGATCGAACTTCTTGCCATCAAAGAAAGTCTCAATGCCGCGTGACGTGGAGGTTGGGATCTCCGCATCGGCCACGCCCGCCAGCTTCGCCGCCGCGCGCCAGATGCCCTCACGGTTGACCTCGTTGATCAGCTTCGTGGTGTCGATGTCCTGCGGCAGGATGCCCCAGCGGATGTCTTCGGTGAGGAACCACAGATCGTGGGACTTGAACGGATAGGAGGCGTTGTTTGCCCAGAACTTCATCCGCAGATCGGAGCCGGTGATGGTGCGACCGTCGCCGTAATCCACGTCGCCCTTGGAGCGCGGCAGAATGTCGGCGGGCGGCACGTTGAACCAGGCGCGCTTGCCGAGGATGTTGGCGAGTTCTTCCTTGTTCTCCAGTTTGTCGCACCACATTTGCGCTTCGATCACTGCGGCGGTGAGCGCTTCGGCGGCCTTGGGATTGGCGTCCACCCAATCGGCGCGGACGCCGAGGGCCTTTTCCGGATGATCCTTCCAAATCTCACCCGTGATGCAGGCGCTGATGCCCTGGTTCTGATGGACAAGCTGATCATTCCACGGCTCACCGACACAGAACGCGTCCATCGTGCCAACCTTCATGTTCGCAACCATCTGCGGCGGCGGCACAACGATCGTCTCGACATCCATATCTGGGTTGATGCCACCAGCGGCGAGCCAATAGCGCAGCCACAGGTCATGGGTGCCGCCGCGGAACGTCATCGCCACCTTGTTGTCTTTCTTCGCAGCGAAGGCGGCTTTCAGTGCCGTTGAGTCTAGCCGCGCGCCGGTTTTTGCGAGTTCCTTGGACAACGAGATGCCCTGACCGTTCACGTCCAACCGCGCCAAGATCGCCATTTTCACCGGCTGGCCGCCTTGCGTCACTTTGCCGGTGTGCATCAGATAAGGCATTGGCGAGAGGATATGGGCACCATCAATGCCGCCCGCGCCGCCGCCGAGCACGAGGTTGTCACGCAGCCCGCCCCAGCTTGCCTGCTTGGCCACTTCCACATCCGGCATGCCGTATTTGGCGAACAGCCCACGCTCTTTCGCAGCGATCAGAGGGGCTGCGTCGGTGAGGGCGATGTAGCCGAGTGTCGCCTTCGTGGTCTCAACCCCAGCAGCGGCGCGCGCACCGTATGGCAAGGTGCCGCGGGCGGCGGCGAGCAGGGCGGCAGTGCCAGTGAGGGCGGTGCGGCGGGTGATCAGGCGGGTCATACATATTCTCCAGGCGACAATGCGGGGATGGGGGCGGGAATGGGCGCGGGAACGGGTTGGGCCGGGTTCAACCCGGCGCGAGACACAGCGCGGTGCCAGATATCCGGGCGCCACAGGCGGGTGATGCTGTCTGGGCGCGCGCTTGCCGGCGCGTGCCCCCAACGCTGCATTTGGGTGAGCCACCACGCGCCATGCTCAGGATGCGGGCAGGTGCTGGGGAGGCTAAAACGTGGGTTGGCGAAATCGCGCTCGGCCTCGTCTGGCGCGAGTGGCAGCTTGGCGGCCAAAGATTGCCGAACCACCGATAGCGGCACTTGCGGCAAAGCGTATAGATGCAGCCAGCGTGCGGCCTGCGGCAGATTTGCCGGGTCTGACAGCCACTCGCCCGCCTCGATAATTGCCGCCACGGCCGCTTCCACCCGCTCTGGCGCACGGTCGAGATAGCCCGCCGAGATTGCCATCACCTTCTCGGGATGGCCGGGCCAGATATCGCCCGTGCCGAGCACAATGCGGCCACAGCGCAGATCAACCGCGCGAGAGCCCCAGGGCTGACCTGCGCAGAACCCGTCAATCCGGCCTTCCGCCAATTCGGTGGCCACCAGCGGCGGCGGCACGGCGCGCAACAGCACGTCAATCTCCGGATCAATCCCAGCGGCGGCGAGCCAGTGGCGCAGCAGGTAATTGTG
>CAIZGT010000574.1 GCA_903932545.1 uncultured Rhodospirillales bacterium | reverse complement strand
GCGCTTGGTGCTGGCCGATGCACTGGCCTGGGCGATTGAGCGGGTCCGCCCGCAGGCGGTGATTGACCTTGCAACGCTCACGGGCAGCATCGTGACAGCCCTTGGTCACCAGATGGCCGGGTTGTTCGGCAACGATCCGGCCTTGTCGGCGCATGTCGCAGCAGCGGGCGAGGCGGTGGGGGAGCGTGTGTGGCAGATGCCGCTCGGCGGCGGCTACCGTGAGGCGCTGAACTCCGATATCGCTGATCTGCGCAATTGCGCCACCGGGCGGTTGCAGCCCGATGCGTGTCACGCAGCCACGTTCTTGTCTGAATTCGTGGGCGTCACGCCCTGGGTGCATCTCGACATCGCGGGCGTTGAAAGCCACGAGACAGCGGATGATGCGCAAGCACAGGGGGCAACCGGCTTCGGCGTGCGTCTGCTGGATCGCCTGATCGCCAACCGCTTTGAAGACCCGCATCGGGCCTGAAGATGGCAGAGATCGGCTTTTACCACCTCACCCGCACCGGCCTGGACCAAGCTCTGCCGCAATTGCTTGGCCGCACTTTGGCAGCAGGGCAGCGCGCGGTGGTGCTGTGCGGCTCAGCGGAGCGTGTTGCGGCGTTGGACACGTCGCTCTGGACGTCCGGTGATCCCGATTGGCTACCGCATGGCACAGCAGAGACCGGGGAGGCTGATCTGCAACCGATCTGGCTCACCACGCTGGACGAAGCCCCGAATGGCGCGCGGTTCCTGTTCCTAACCGATGGGGCAACCAGTGCCCGGCTGGATCAGTTCGATCGTGTGTTCGATCTGTTTGATGGCAATGATGCTGCCGCCGTGCAGGCCGCCCGAATGCGCTGGAAAGCGGCGCGCGAGGCAGGGCATACGCTGGCCTATTGGCAGCAGGGTGCGCGCGGCTGGGAGAAGAAGGCTTAATCGCCGTCGTATTGCGCGGGCCAGCGTTCTTTCACCACGCTGCCCTTGCTGTCGAACGCAAAGCAGGTGTTGAGCAAGCGGGTGGAACTGCGTTGCACGTCTTCAGCGCGACGGGCGCGGGCGGGGTAGGTGGTCTGGAACGCAACCGTTGCCATTTGCTGCAAAAACTCTCGGATATGGGTGCAGCCATTGATGCCGCCGATACGTTCGTTGGCGGCTTTCAGAAATCCCGCCTTGATCTGCAAGCCGGTCAATTTGGCAAAGCTCGCCGCCCCGCCATCACAGATATGATACGGCCCGGCTTCGGTGACGGCCTCAGCGGCGGTGATCAGCAAATCCTCTGTCACCGTTAGGCGCGCACGCATGTGGTGCAGCGCGTCGCCCATCTTCATCGGGCGATTGCCGGTGTGAAATTCATAGGTTTTGGTGTCCATCAGCTCGGCCTCAATGTCGAACTGGCCGTCTGCACGCTCAAAACCCTGCACGTCGATGCGGCGGTGGTGCAGTTTGTTCCGGGCGGCAGGGGCGCTGAGCGGCATTGGGCAATCCTTGAGCAATTCGTGCGATGCAACATGTGGCCAAGCCAATGCCTGCTGGCAAGCCATGCCTCCTCTTGCGGCACCTGCATCAGGCGATGATCATGGCTGCGCAAGGCGGGAGGCCACGATGCAGACGGATAAAATCCTCAGCCAAATTTGGCGTGACGTCGGTTTGCCCGATGATTGTTTGAACGCAATGGAATTTCTCGGCAGCGACGCCGTGCTGCCATCCTCCTTCGACGTGACCCGCGCCGCCTCCGCCGCCATCGCCGCCACCGGGCTGGCGGCGGCGCTGCTGTGGCGTGAGCGGTCAGGCACGATGCAGAATGTGCGTGTGGCGCATCGCCATGCAGCGGCGGCGTTTCACTCGGAGAGTTTTCTGCGCATCAACGGGCAATGGGCTCCGCGGGAGTGGGGCGATATTGCCGGGCTATATCCCACGGCAAATGGCGGATGGGTTCGGCTGCACACCAATTTCGACCATCACCGCGCGGCCATTCTGGCACTGCTCGGCTGCGACGGCACGCGCGCGATGGTGGCGGCTGAGTTGTTGCGGCGGGATTCGTTTGTATTTGAGGCCTTGGCGGTTGAAGCCAATGCCACAGTCTCCGCCATGCGCAGCTTCGCGCAATGGGACGCATTGCCGCACGCCCAGGCAGTGCCATCGCTGCCACTGGTGGAAATCACCCGTATCGGCGCTGCGCCGCGCCCAGCATGGCGTGAAGGCGCCGCACCACTGAGCGGGATCCGCGTGCTCGATCTCACACGTGTGATCGCAGGCCCGGTCGGCACCCGCACTTTGGCAGCGCATGGCGCTGAGGTGCTGGGCATCACCGGGCCGGGCTTGCCGAGTTACGGGATTGAAGATTTGGGGCGCGGTAAGCGGCAGGCGCAGCTCGAACTGACGACTGAAGTCGGCCGCGCGCAGATGAAGGCGCTGCTGGCGGGGGCGGACGTGTTCGTGCAGGGCTATCGGCCAGGCGCGATTGCAGCGCATGGCTTCTCAGCTGAGCAGGCGGTGGCGATCCGTCCCGGTCTGATCGTCGCTTCACTCTCTGCATATGGCGCGGCAGGGCCATGGGCGGGGCGACGGGGCTTTGACAGCTTGGTGCAGACCGCCAGCGGGTTCAATCATGCCGAGGCTGAAGCCTATGGCCAGGATGCGCCGCGCCCGTTGCCGGTGCAGGCGCTGGACCACGCCACCGGCTATCTGCTGGCATTCGGCATTATGGCGGCACTGTATCGCCGCAGCCTCGACGGCGGCTCGTGGCAGGTTCGCGTCTCGCTGGCGCGCACCGGGCACTGGCTGCGCGGGCTCGGGCGTCGGCACGAGACGATCGGGCTGCCACCGCAGGCGAACGAGGATGTGGTGGCGTTTCTGGAGCCAAGCGATAGCGGGTTTGGCCGGATGGAGGCGATTCGGCATCCGGCACTGCTGTCAGACACGCCCGCAATCTTGGTATTACCGAGTGTGCAGCTAGGGACGCATGCGGCGGTGTGGGCGTAAGGCGGGTGCAACCCGTCGCTTCCGACTTGAGCCGAGCGGCGGGTTGCACCCTCTATGGGCCCCTCAGACTCTCAAACATGATCATCTCAACATCGTCGCGCCAAAACCGCTCATATTCGACGAAACCCACTGCGCCAAGCACGGTGCGTGACGCGATATTGTCCTCACGCGCCACTGCCACAATCCGCGGCAATCCGCGATATTCGTGGCCGAACCGCAGCACTGCGCTCGCGGCTTCTGGCGCGTAACCGTGGCCCTGCTCCGCCGCCATGATGGCAAATCGCATGGCCACGCCGCGCCCATCGGGCCGATCCTGCAAGCCTGCAATTCCCACGAAATGTCGATTTTCGCGACTGTGCAGCGCGAACATGCCATAGCCTTGCGCTGACCATGCAGCGATATCGCCAGCGAGTTCTTCGGCCACCACCAGCGGCGGGCGCACGCCGCCGAGCATGACGGCATAAGCACGCGGATCGCCCTTGAGCATCTTCAGATCGGATAGATCGCGATAGGACACCGGCCGCAACAGCAAGCGGCCGGTTTGCATATGCCGCGCGGGGTTCATGCGAAATCCCCCACGCCTGAGGGATTAACGCGCGAGTGGGCGGTATTTGATGCGATGTGGCTCGGTGGCCGATGCACCGAGTCGGCGTCGCTTGTCCGCTTCATAGTCTTGGAAGTTACCCTCGAACCACTCAACGTGGCTGTCGCCCTCGAAGGAGAGGATATGCGTGGCCAGGCGGTCGAGGAACCAGCGATCATGGCTGATGATCACCGCACAACCCGCGTATTCCGCCAGCGCGTCTTCGAGCGCACGCAACGTGTCAACATCGAGGTCGTTGGTCGGCTCATCGAGCAGGATCACGTTGGCTTCGGCGCGCAGCATCTTCGCCAGATGCACGCGGTTGCGCTCACCACCGGAGAGAATCCCCACCTTCTTCTGCTGATCCGAGCCCTTGAAGTTGAATGCGCCGACATAGGCGCGGCTTGCCACGGTGCGCTTGCCGAGATGGATCACATCGGTGCCGCCGGAGATTTCCTCCCACACCGATTTATTCGGGTCGAGGCTGTCACGGCTTTGATCAACATAGCCGAGCTTGACCGTCTCACCGACAACCAGCGTGCCGTCATCGGGGGTTTCCTGGCCGATGATCATGCGGAACAGCGTGGATTTGCCCGCGCCGTTCGGCCCAATCACGCCAACGATGCCGCCCGGCGGCAGTTTGAAGTTCAGATCGT
Source organism: uncultured Rhodospirillales bacterium (assembly GCA_903932545.1). Lineage (GTDB taxonomy): Bacteria > Pseudomonadota > Alphaproteobacteria > Acetobacterales > Acetobacteraceae > CAIQQQ01. Next base: position 268 of record CAIZGT010000574.1, on the reverse strand, counting down.
CAATCAGCACGCGGTTGCCGAAGCTTTTGCGCAGCCCCTCGGCGGTGATCACGGTGCCTCCCAGACGGGGGCCTGGTGGAATGACGATATCCGCCACGCCGCCAGCCTGTTCCTGCGATTTTTGCTGCAATTCCTCGTAGCGCGAGATACGCGCCTTGGATTTTGCCTGACGCGCCTTCGGGTTGGAGCCAATCCACTCCGCTTCGGCGGCGAGAGCGCGCATACGGGAGGTTTCTTCCTTCTCCTCCTGTTGCAGACGCTTGCGCTT
>CAIZGT010000573.1 GCA_903932545.1 uncultured Rhodospirillales bacterium | reverse complement strand
TCAAGCTGCATGTGAAGGGCGCGCTCAACAACGGCCTCACCGTCGAAGAAATCAAAGCCACTCTGCTGCACGCCACCGCCTATTGCGGCATCCCAGCCGGGCTTGATGCGTTCAAGGCGGCGCATGAAGTGCTGATCAAGGAGGGCGCAATCCCGGCGAAAAAGGCGTGAGCCTGCCGCTCATCGGCTTCATCGGTCTCGGCCGTATGGGCGAGCCGATGGCTGAATGTCTGCTCCGCGCCGGCTATCGCGTGATCGGGCAAGACGCCGTTCCGGGGCGAGCGGCGGCGTTCGCCGCACGCACCGGCGCGATGTCAGCGGTCAGTGCGCCGCAGGCTATCGAGCAGGCCGACACCATCATCACCATGCTGCCCAGCTCGCGCGAAGTGGCAGCGGTGATTGAAGCCGCGCTGCCCACCTTCAGGCCCGGCCAGATCGTGCTGGAGATGAGTTCCGGCGCACCGGACGTGACGAAATCCCTCGGCGCAAAACTCGCAGAACGCGACGTGGCGATGATTGACGCCCCTGTCTCGGGCGGTGTCTCGCGGGCGAAAGACGGCACGCTGGCGATCATGGCGGGCGGCCCGGATGACGATCTAGACCGTGCCACGCCAGTTCTGGCGGCAATGAGCACCACCATCCATCGCATCGGCGGGCTCGGCGCAGGTCAGGCGATGAAGGCCTTGAACAACCTCGTCTCTGCAGCAGGCTTCCTAGCGGGTATCGAGGCGCTGCTGGTGGGCCAACGCTTCGGGCTAGATCCCGAGCGGATGGTGGACGTGCTCAACGCTTCCACCGGAATGACCAATTCATCGCAGAAAAAGTTTAAGCAATTCGTCCTATCGCGGAAATTCGACTCCGGTTTTGGCCTCGATCTGATGCTCAAAGACCTCACCATCGCGCTCGACCTCGCCCAAGCCACCGCCACCCCAGCACCGTTCTCCGCGCATTGCCGCGAACTGGCCGCTTCCTCGGTGGCATTCCTCGGCGCGGGGCGTGATCACACTGAATTTGCCCGCATCAGCGAAATCCTCGCAGGCAGCGAACTGCACTTCCCAACGGAGCCTGAGGCATGAACCTCATCGACTGGATCGGTCGCAGCGAAACCCTCGCCGACGACATCACCGCCTTCCCCGTCGTCGGCATGGCCGCCACACTCGACGCACCGATGTCCCGCCCCGAGCCCGGATTCGCGCTCCCACCGCTCTGGCACTGGCTCTATTTCCTGCCCACCGCGCGCCAGTCCGATATCACCGCCGACGGCCACCCCAAGCGCGGCGGCTTTCTGCCACCGGTTGAACTGCCGCGCCGGATGTGGGCGGGCAGTCAGCTCGAATTCCACCAGCCCTTGCGCGTCGGCCAGCGCGTGACGCGGCATTCAACAATCATGGATGTGACAGAGAAGCACGGTCGCTCCGGACATCTCGTCTTCGTCAAAGTCCGCCACGATTACACCGCCGAGGCAGACACCACGCTCGCGTTGCGCGAATTCCACGACATCGTCTATCGCCAAGCCGCGACCCCGTCCGACCCGGTCACCCCGCCCACGCCAGCCCCGGAGGGCGCGCAATGGGAACGCGTGATCAAGGCTGATGACGTGTTCCTATTCCGCTACTCGGCCCTCACCTTCAACGGCCACCGTATTCATTACGACCGGCCTTATGTCACCGGCGTTGAGGGCTATCCCGGTCTGATCGTGCATGGCCCGTTACTCGCCACGTTGCTGCTCGAACAAATCCGCCAACATCTGCCCGACGCGGTGGTAAAAACCTTCCGCTTCCGCGCCATCCGCCCCACCTTCGACGTCAATCCGTTCACCATCTGCGGTCGCGTTGAGGAAGGTGGCAAAGTGAAGCTTTGGGGCCGCGATCATGAAGGCTGGCTGACGATGGATGGTGAGGCGGAGATCGGTTGAGCCATGCGCTCACGTAAAGCTGAGTTGTTTGCGGTTAGACCATGCAATACCAACCGCGGGAGGAAGAAACGATACGCCTAGATTATTGAAAGTCTGCTTATGCCCGCCGATTTGACCAGGATCTGGTCGCTCACACCCGACACCAAGCGTAAAATCCGTTGGATCGCCACCAAAATACGATACGCGCTGCGCAGCTTGGTTTGGTATCGAACGCTCTTCGTATTGTTCGGCGCGAGCAACACATACAAAAAGCGCTTTGGCAGCAGGCCGCGGCTTTTTCGGGCAAAGACCTTCAACGAAAAAATTTACGTCCGCATGGCGCTAGACCGCAGGCCATTGCTGACGCAAATTTCGGGGAAATGGGAAACCCGCACATTTGTGCGCGACCGCCTGGGCAGCGAGGCGTTGTTGCCGCCTCTCGTGGCCGCACTGCGCCATCCAGATGATTGCAACGGCCTCAAACTTCCCCAGCGATGGATTATGAAAACAAGCCACGCAAGCGGCTATCTGCGGATAGTGACCAAAGCAAATCCTATCGACGAGGCCGAAATGCGGCGTTTGGTGGCCGATTGGATACGCGTTGATTTTGACGCTGATCTTCTAGAATGGGCCTATCGTGATCTTCAACGCGTTGTGGTGATCGAAGAGTTGATGGAACATAACGGGGCAATTCCCCGCGACATAAAATTCTTCTGCTTTAACGGAAAAGCGATTTTTATTCAGGTAGATAGCACTCGCTTTAGTGGACATCGCCAAAGCTTGTTTGATCTCAATTGGAACCTGCTGAACGTTCAGGTCATGGATTATCAGCCCCACCTCGACAGCGTGGCAAAACCCGAATGTCTATCCGAAATGATCCGTATAGCCGAGCGCCTGTCTGCCGGGATAGATTTTGTCAGAGTTGATTTATACGATCTCGGGCCGCGCGTGATGGTTGGAGAAATGACCGTCTATCCGCAAAACGGCGGCGGGATTTTCAATCCTCCAAGCTGGGACTTCACGTTTGGCTCACACTGGAAGCTTCCTCCGGTGTCGGTGATGCGGGGCTGGACAAAATCACCGCAAGCCAATTGAGCAGGATTTCCGATGCCCGATAGCAAGCTTGACGCGCCTGTAAAGCCGCGATCAGCCGCCCTTGACCCGGCCAATCTCGACACTTTGCGGGAGTTGGGCCACCGCATGCTCGATGACATGTTCGATTCACTGGAGAGCATCGGCGAAGGGCAGGTTTGGCAGAAGATGCCCGATGCGGTGCGCGCGGCTTGGCAAGATAAATTGCCGCATGAGGCAACCGAGCCCGCTCAGGTGTATGCCGACTTCCAACGCTTGATCGCGCCTTATGTCGTCGGCAACCGCCATCCGCAGTTCCTCGGCTGGGTGCATGGCGGCGGTACCGCCATCGGCATGTTGGCCGAGATGTTGGCGGGCGGGCTGAACGCCAATTGCGGTGGGCGCGACCACGCGCCGATTGCGGTTGAACGACAGGTGATCGCCTGGGCGGCGCAGATGCTGGGTTTCCCGCCGGATGCCTCTGGTCTGCTCATGACCGGGACATCGCTGGCAAATTTCGCAGCGATTCTGGTGGCCCGCGCGGCAGCAATCGGCCCGCAAGTGCGACAGGGTGGCGCGGCCGGCACACAACTGGTCGGCTATGCCGCCGCCAGCGCACATCTGTGTGTCGCACGCGGCTTCGACATGGCAGGCTTGGGCAGTGATGCGCTGCGAATGATTGACGTTGATGGCAATCACCGCATCAATCTCAGCGCATTGCGCCAACGCATCGCAGCGGATCGGGCAGTCGGGCGGCATCCGTTCATGCTGATCGGCACCGCTGGCTCGGTGGATGTCGGCGCGATTGATGATCTCCCCGCCCTCGCCGATCTTTGCACCCAAGAAGGCCTGTGGCTGCATATCGATGCCGCCTTCGGGGCAATTGCAATGCTCTCGCCCAAGCTGCGTCCCTTGCTGGCGGGGATCGAACGCGCAGATTCCGTCGCGTTTGATTTCCACAAATGGGCACAAGTGCCCTACGATTGCGGTTGCCTGATCGTGCGGGATGCCGAGGCCCATCAGGCCGCGTTTGCGCGCAAAGCGGATTATCTCAGCCGCGCGCCGAGCGGCTTGGCGGCTGGCACGCCCTGGCCGGTGGATCTCGGCCCGGAATTGTCACGTGGATTTCGCGCCCTCAAAGTTTGGATGACGATCAAGACCTATGGCGCGGACAAACTCGGCGCCGTGGCGGAGCATTGCTGTGATTTGGCGCAGCGATTGGCGATCCTGATCGACGCCGAACCCCGCCTGCACCGCGCAGCGCCGGTGCCGCTTAACATCGTCTGCTTCCGCGTTATCGGCGTGGACGACGCGCAACATATCCACATCGCCGCACAGTTGCAGGAAGCGGGGCAAGTCGTGCTCTCAACCACCAATGTTGGCGGCCAAACCGTGCTGCGCGCTGCCTTCGTCAATCACCGCACCACGCCAGATGATGTGTGCGCCGTGGTTCGCGCCGTCGTCGCTCAAGCCACGCTGGCGTCTCTGCGCACCGCATGCTAACGCCGATTTATGCGGTGGATTAACTCCTTATTGCCCGACCGTCCGGTCGGCGCACAATCCGGTTTGCAACTGTTACTGGCCGCGCTCGCCCTTTGGGTGCAAATCGTGGCTGGTGGCATCGCAATGCCGCACGCCATGCCGGATGGTCTTGACCCGGCGATTGCTGCTTCGATCTGCCACGCTGCCCCGTCTGATGCGCCCGCCCCACAGCAAGACCACACCTCCGATTGTGCGTTGTGCCCGCTGTGCCAAATCGCCGCGCAAGCACAACTCGTATTGCCGCCGCACGCAGTAACGCTCATCGCATGGTTTGCGGTCGCGCGCATCGCTTTCACTGCTTACGTTCACTTTGGCTCAGACCAACAAGCCTCGGAGCCATCGCGCGCGCGCGGCCCGCCCAGCACAGCCTGAAACCATTCCACCCATCTCCGCGCCGCACGGCGCGATGATGACGATGTTTCTCAGTTGTGGACGATCTCAAATGTCGAAGCTTGCCCATCACACGGCCTATGCCGTGACCACCCTGTCGCTTGCCCTCATCAGCCAACCCGCCCTCGCACACGCGATCGCCGGAGACCGCGTGTTCCCGGTCACGCTCACGATGGACGATCCCGGCGTTGCCGATGAAGTCACGCTGCCACAGATCACCGATCAACCCGGCTCTGGGCCAAGCAACCAAGCCCAGTTCCAATGGGAGTGGGACAAAACAATCACGTCAACCACGTCGCTGATCTACAACCACGGCTATGACGTCCTCACCCAAAAGGGCAGCAAGCGCGCCACAGGCTTTGAGAACGTGGTGATCACCGGCAAGTGGCAAGTCTATGTGAACCCCGATCACGAATTCATCGCCTCTGTTGGCGTGCAGCGCGAGATCGGTGCCGGTGCCCACACCCAAGCGATTGGTGGCGATAAATACGGTTCCACCAGCCCGGTGCTGTATTTCGGCAAGGGGATGGGCGATCTTCCCGTAAACTCCCTGCGCCCGCTCGCCATCACCGGCGAGGCGATCTACACAATCCCTGATCACCCGGTTAACTCCGACGCTAGCAACAACGGCACAGCGCGCAGTTTCTCAGGTCATATGTCAGTGCAATACAGCCTGCCGTATCTGCGATCACAGGTGAAGGATTACGGGCTTCCCACCGCGCTCAACCGCCTGGTCCCACTGGTGGAGGCCAGCTACACCACCCCCACCACCGCCCCAAGTAGAGGAAAAACAAGACTATAAACTTAACGATAACACTTAGACCTTGTATTGTTTGGCCACATTTGCCATCGTTCCTTTCTACATCTCGGTGAGAAACTCAGGATTAACTTCTTACAACAAGTGAACACAATTGATGAGCTTGAACTTTTGTTTTCGTACATTTTCAAAATCTAACGTCGACATATGGATGTC
>CAIZGT010000572.1 GCA_903932545.1 uncultured Rhodospirillales bacterium | reverse complement strand
ATATCGGTGCAGGCGAGCCTGCCCGGAGCCTCACCGGACACCGTGGCCACCTCGGTTGCCAGCCCGCTTGAGCGCCATCTGGGGCAGATTGCCAATGTGACTGAGATGACGTCACGCAATTCCACCGGCGCGTCACGGATCACTCTGCAATTCGGGCTGGATCGGGATATTGATGGGGCTGCGCGCGACGTGCAGGCAGCGATCAACGCGGCGCGGGCAGATTTGCCGAGCAGCCTGCGCAGCAACCCGACCTATCGCAAGGTGAATCCGGCGGATGCGCCTGTAATTATCTTGGCGCTCACCTCCACCACGTTGTCACGCGGCCAGATGTATGATTCGGCCAGCAATGTGATGCAGCAGCGCCTGTCTCAGGTCTCTGGTGTGGGGCAGGTGACAATCGGTGGCGCTGCGCTGCCTGCGGTGCGCGTGGAACTCAACCCGCAGGCGCTGTTCAAATACGGCATCGGTTTGGAAGACGTCCGCGCGGCGTTGGCTTCGGCCAACGCCAACGCTCCGAAAGGGGCGATTGAGGATAGTGAGCGGCATTTGCAGCTCTACACCAACGATCAGGCCACGATGGCGGCTGAGTATGCGCCGTTGGTGGTGGCTTATCGCAAGAACGCTGCGGTGCGGCTGAGCGATGTGGCAGATGTGCAAGACGGTGTGGAAGACATGCGCAATGTCGGCGTGTTCAATGGCAATCCGGCGGTATTGGTGTTCGTGTTTCGCCAGCCTGGTGCGAATATTATCGATACGGTGGATCGCGTGCGTGCCCTGTTGCCGCAACTCACTGCGGCATTGCCCGCTGATATCAGTGTGGCGGTGGCCCAGGATCGGACCACAACCATCCGCGCCTCGCTGAGTGACACACTGCGCACGCTGGTGATCTCTGCGGCGTTGGTGGTGGGCGTGGTGATGCTGTTTTTAGGCGAGTGGCGCGCGGCTTTGGTGCCTCTGGTTGCAGTCCCGACCTCGATCATCGCCACGTTTGCGGCGATGTATCTGCTTGGCTACAGCCTCGACAATTTCAGCTTGATGGCGCTGACCATCGCCACGGGCTTTGTGGTAGATGATGCGGTGGTGGTGCTGGAAAACATCACGCGCTACATCGAAGCTGGGTTGAAGCCGTTGGAGGCGGCGCTGAAAGGCGCGCGTGAGGTCTCGTTTACCGTCATCTCCATCTCGGTTTCGCTGATCGCGGTGTTTCTGCCGGTGCTGCTGATGGGCGGGCTTGTTGGGCGGCTGTTCCGCGAATTTGCCATCACATTGTCGCTGGCGATTGTGATCTCGCTGGCGATCTCGCTGACCACCACGCCGTGTATGTGCGCGCTGTTGCTGCGCCTGCGCCCGGTGCCGACGAAGCCGCGCCGTTCACTGATGGACCGGATGGGCGGGCTTTACGCACGCACGCTGTCTGTGGCCCTCGATCATTCGCGGCTGGTGATGGTGATGCTGGCGCTGACGATAGGGCTGAATGTCTGGCTGTTCGTGATTATCCCCAAAGGACTGTTTCCGCAGCAGGACACCGGGCGGCT
>CAIZGT010000571.1 GCA_903932545.1 uncultured Rhodospirillales bacterium | reverse complement strand
GCCCAGCGCCAGCGCCACGCCTCGCCCGGCGATGCCCGGCAGAGGCCTCGTGGGGCACCCTGGCGTTGCCACGGTTATCCTCAAAAACGGCGATGTTGAGCAACAAAACATCGGCCAACTCGCAGCCAATGCAGCGCCGGACGATCAGGTCAGTTTCGAACTGATCCCGATCGGCAATGGCTGGCTGACCGGGAGTTGGTCCTATCTCGCCGACCCGCTCACCGAACGTGGCGCGGGCGGTGCGGGGCCGGTTGGTCGGTTTGCTCTGATGTCGGATGCAGGCATTGCGCAATTCGCCGCATCGGCCAAAACAGGCGGCTTCCTCGGGCTGCAAAGCGGCGGCGTGAGGATGCGCCCGGTTGTGCCGCGTTTGGCCGAATACACCATGCTGGAGGATCAAACCGACTTCCTCGGCAAACACATACGCTATCCGATGGCGCAGAATGCCCCGTTTACCAGTTGGGCGGCGGGCTGGGCCGGGCCGCGCGGGGAATCCGCCTACCGGACCTTGGTGCTGATCGGGCGTGATTTTCCGGTGGAGGGCACCACCAACTTGTTGCCGATCAATCCCGATACGCCGGGCGCCAGCTACGAAGTGCTGGCCACCGGCTCGGGCAAGCGCGGCTCGGTCGGCAACGAGGCTGCGCAGGAAATCGAACACGCGTTCCGCGAGCAAACGCAAGGCATGAGCGACGCCGATGCGGCGGAATACCGCAAGTTGGACGCTGTGCTGGTGCGCGTGCTGCTGCCGGTGAACACCGAGCCCGGGCCGCAATATTTTACCTGGGGCGCGCTGCGGGTGCGTTGGCAACTGCAATATGGCGACAACAGTGCCGATATCCGTTTCGCCCGTGTTTTCAATACGTCGGAATCGGAGGGGACCAGCCAACTCGCCTTGCCGGAGCGCGTGCAAATCGAGGTGCAGACCGCAGGCGCGGTGCCAAAATCCGACATCGTGCCGGTGCTGCTGATCGCCAGCGGCCACACGATTGCGATCGATGCGCATCGCGTAGCACCCACGCGGTTCCGCACCGATCCGATTGCCTTTGTCGAAGCCGGTTATCCACCACCGGCAGGCAGCCCATCATTGGTGGTGCAACTGGGGCAAGGCGAGCAGGTGATGGCTGGGGTTGACCGCGCCCAGACCCATTTCCTGCGCGCTGCGATGACCACGGCCACCGCTGGCGCACCGCGATCGGTCTGGACCGACGCCCTGCAAACCGCTTTCGCCTGCGAGGCCAAGAACGACCCACGCAACCCGCGCCTAAACCTGCGCTACGGCGCCGATGCCGCCGCCGCTGCAACGGTTGAAACCTTCAGCCTGCGCGGTGCTTCACTCGGGCCACCATTTGCCGATGACACAATTCCGGTGAAGCTCGGCGACCATGCCGCCATGCTGCTGCTGCGCGACGCTTTTGCGCAGACCATCCGCGAGCAACTTGCGGAAATGAACGCCATCGTCGCGGCTGAAGGCATCGACACGATGGCGCAGGACGAGGGGACGGCGCAGGGTTTGCTCAACACCCTCGCCCGCGCCCGCTTCGCGCCCTATGAAGTTGGCGCGATTGGCGCCAATCCGTCCCTGCCCGACCCGACCGGCATCGCCCCTGAATACAACCATTCGCTGCTTGACGCCTGGTATCGCCGGATGCAGCCGGTGGTGGCCGCGGCACCGCAATTGCCCGTTGCACTGGTAACTGCCAGCGCCGCCAATGTGAGCGGCAGTTTTGCTGACGCCTATTCGGTGGAATTTGAGGAAAATCGGTTTCAGGTGCGCCAATCCGCCCGCGGGCGCGAACGCTGGACCGAATGGCGACGCGCCGTCACCCGCTCAGCGTTGCTGCTGATGCGCCGCGAAATGGCGCGCAGTCTGGTCAAGGTTCGCAGCTACGACGATTGTGACCGACGCGGCCTGCTGCGTCTAACCGGCCAGGGGTTTGCGGGCATCTCCGCCCGCCTCGCACCGCTGTTGATGAAATACGATCTGCCGGCCTTGGCCGACGCCGATCTTTCGCAGGATCAACGCTCAGCCCTCGCCCGCATTGATGCTCGGACCGGGCGCAACGCGCAGCCAAGGGAGAACCCGCTCAACGCCTTCACCATCCCGGACCGCATTGCGCGCTCCTACACCAAGCATCTCGACGAGGTGAACAAGGCGGTTGCCAATGTTGAGGAATTCAACGGGCTGGCAGACGATTTTGTGATCGGCG
>CAIZGT010000570.1 GCA_903932545.1 uncultured Rhodospirillales bacterium | reverse complement strand
GAGCAGGGTGCGTTGATCGCGTTGGCGGCAACCGCCTATCACGCGATTCCGCCCGCCAGCCAAATGCCGGATTTGATTGTGGGTCATGGTGTGCTGGGCCGATTGCTCGCCCGCATCGTGGTCGCTCAAGGCGCGCCATCCCCGACGGTGTGGGAAACCAACCCCAAGCGCCAAAATGGCGGTGAGGGTTATGAGGTGATGCATCCCGATGATGATACCTCCCGTGGCTATCGCTGCATTTGTGACGCAAGCGGCGACTCTGGTTTGCTCGACACATTTGTTGGTCGCCTCGCGCCGGGCGGCGAGATTGTCCTCGCCGGGTTTTACGCCGAGCGGCTCTCGTTCAGCTTTCCACCCGCTTTTATGCGCGAAGTCCGAATGCGAGTTGCAGCGCAATTCGTCGACTCAGACATCAAAGGCGTCCTCGCTTTGGTGCGTGATGGGCGGCTGTCGCTGGACGGATTGATCACTCATCGCGCTGACCCGCGTGACCCTTCTGCTGCCTATCGCACCGCGTTCGGTGACGCTGACTGCCTCAAAATGATTTTGGATTGGAGCCATTGCGCATGACCCCACCACTCGACGACGACCGCCTCGCCAATCTTCGTGCTGAAGCAGCGGTGGAGCCGGATGCGGTTCACACTGGGGAGGCCAAGCGCGAAACCCAGATTATCGCCATCTATGGCAAGGGTGGCATTGGTAAGAGCTTCACCCTCGCCAATCTCAGCTACATGATGGCGCAGCAGGGCAAGAAAGTGCTGCTGATCGGGTGTGACCCGAAATCGGACACCACATCGCTGCTGTTCGGTGGGCGGTCTTGCCCGACGATCATCGAAACGTCGTCCAAGAAGAAGCTCGCCGGTGAAGCCGTCGCCATTGGTGACGTGTGCTTCAAGCGTGACGGTGTTTACGCGATGGAGCTGGGCGGGCCGGAAGTGGGTCGCGGTTGCGGCGGTCGTGGGATTATCCATGGCTTCGAATTGCTCGAAAAACTTGGCTTCCATGAATGGGGCTTTGACTACGTGCTGCTCGACTTCCTGGGCGACGTGGTGTGCGGCGGCTTCGGCCTGCCGATTGCGCGGGACATGTGCCAGAAGGTGATTGTGGTCGGCTCGAACGACCTGCAATCGCTGTATGTTGCAAACAATGTGTGCTCGGCGGTGGATTATTTCCGCAAGCTGGGCGGCAATGTGGGCGTGGCCGGCATGGTCATCAACAAGGATGACGGCACCGGCGAAGCGGCGGCGTTTGCGGAAGCGGTGGGCATTCCGGTGCTCTCGGCGATCCCGGCGAATGAAGATATCCGCCGCAAATCGGCCAATTACGAGATTATTGGGCGTCCGGGCACCGAATGGGCGCCGATGTTTGAGATGCTGGCCGAACAAGTCGCTTCCGCCCCGCCGGTGCGCCCAACGCCGCTCTCCCATGAGAACCTGCTTAACCTGTTCAAAGGTGACGCAGTGGGCCGCTCGGTGGTGCTTGAACCGGCGACGTTGGAAGACATGTGTGGCCCTGGTGCCTCGCTGGTGAAGCCGTCTCTCGAAGTGATTTACGAGGAGGTGCGCTGAGCATGGACGGCATCATCGCTCCTCCTTCCCCGGCAACGGGTTCTGGCTGTCACGGCGGCAAAGAGACGATGCAGGAGGCCGCGCGTGCGGCGGGTAAGAGCGAGATGCTGGACCGGCTGGCGGTGGATTATCCGCAAGGCCCACATGATCAACCGCAATCGATGTGCCCGGCGTTCGGCTCGTTGCGCGTTGGTCTGCGGATGCGGCGGGTGGCGACGATCCTCTCCGGTTCGGCGTGCTGCGTGTATGGGCTGACGTTTACGTCGCATTTCTACGGCGCGAAGCGGACGGTGGGTTACGTGCCGTTCAACTCCGAAAGCCTGGTGCGCGGGCAGTTGTATGAGGACATCCGCGAGGCGGTGTTCCAGGTGGCGAAACCTGAGGACGTGGATGCGGTTGTGGTGATTAATCTGTGCGTGCCAACCGCTTCGGGTGTGCCGCTGGATTTGCTGCCCAAGGTGATCGACGGCGTGCGGGTGATCGG
>CAIZGT010000569.1 GCA_903932545.1 uncultured Rhodospirillales bacterium | reverse complement strand
TTATCGAGCGTGCGGATCGGAGATTTCGCCTGACACGAACTGGCGCGGAATGAGGTGAAATCATGCCGCCCCACCAACTCACGCGCGCCCGCCTGCATCGCCGCAATATCGAGCGGGCGCGCAACGTGCCACGCCCGGCCGGAATCAAGCACGAGGCGGGCTTGGCGGGTGTTGATGGTGTAGCAATAGGCGCGGCCGACGGCGGAGAACCGCGCGCTCCAATTCGGCGGCACTTCGACCACATCAAGCACCGCCACCGGATGCGGCTTGGCGTGATAATTCAGCGCGTTGCGGATCGCGGCGGGGGTGTATTGCGCGGGCAGGTCCATATGGACCACCTGCCCGGTGGCATGAACGCCTGAATCGGTGCGACCGGCAGCGGTGCAGGCCACCGGCGCGCCGTTGTTGAGGTGGCTGGCGGCCTCTTCCAGCACCGATTGCACCGAAATGCCCTCCGCTTGACGCTGGAAGCCCCAGAATCCCGCGCCGTCATACTCGATTTTGAGGGCGAGGCGGCGGATCATCGGAACTGCGTGCCCGGTGCTATCTTGCGACCATTGAGAAACGCCTCAGCCGACATCGCAGCGCGACCGGGCGCTTGCAGCCGGGTGATGCGCAATGCGCCATCTCCGGTGGCGATGCTGAGATGATCGTCCAGCACCGTTCCGGGCGTGCCATGCGCATCGACCGGCAAGCCAGCATGGATTTTCATCACTTCGCTGCCCAAATGCGTAAAAGTGCCGGGCCAGGGGTTCAGCGCGCGGATGCGCCGATCAAGGGCGGCGGTGCTTTGCGTCCAGTCCAGCACACCGTCTTCGCGGCTGAGCTTGGGGGCGTAGGTCATGCCCGCCTCAGGTTGCGGCATCGGCGCAGGGGCTTCGGCCAAGGCACGCAGGATGAGCGCACCGCCGAGTTCGGCCAGCGCATCGTGCAACGAAGGCGCTGTGGTGGTGTCAAGGATCGGCACCGCGCCACGCAGCAGCATCGGCCCGGTGTCGAGTCCGGCATCCATCTGCATGATGGTGACGCCCGATTCAGTGTCGCCAGCCAAAATCGCCGCCTGGATCGGTGCCGCCCCGCGCCAACGTGGCAGCAGCGAGGCGTGGATGTTGAGGCAGCCTTGGCGCGGCATGTCCAGAATGGCTTGCGGCAGGATCAGCCCGTAAGCCGCGACCACGGCAGCGTCGAGGTTGAGGCTGCGGAAGAAGTCCCACTCCGCCTCCCAATTTTCAGAACCGCGTCGCAACTTGGCGGGCGTGCGCACTGGCAGGCCCAGTTCAACCGCTGCGGCATGCACCGGGGCGAGCTTCTCCTTCTGGCCACGTCCAGCCGGGCGGGGCGGTTGGGAATACACGCAGGCGATCTCATGCCCAGCGCCCACCAACGCCCGCAGCGCCACCACCGCGAAATCCGGGCTGCCCATGAAGGCGAGGCGCATGCGGCTCAGCTCCGCGCCTCGGCTTTGGTGCGCTGCTCCTTGGCGAGCTTGCGCATGATGATGTTGCGCTTCAACGCCGAGATATGATCGACGAACAGCACGCCATTGAGGTGATCAATCTCGTGCTGAATGCAGGTTGCGAGCAGGCCATCAGCCTCAATCTCGCATTTCATGCCGCTCGCATCCTCAAACCGTACCTTGATAATGGAGGGCCGGGTGACGTCGGCGAATTGGTTGGGCAGTGACAAACAGCCCTCCTCATGCACACGCAATTCGCTGCTGGCGGCCACCACTTCGGGGTTGACCATTACCAGTGGTGCCAGCGGCTTTTCCGCTTCGGACACATCGACCACCGCCACGCGCAGGCTCAGCCCGATCTGCGGCGCGGCGAGGCCGATGCCGGGGGCTTTATACATAGTGGCAAACATGCGCGGGATCAGGCTGCGCACCAGCTCGTTGTCACTGGTGATCACCGGGCGCGCCTTTGCCTTGAGCACCGGATGCGGGGCAATCAGGATCGGCATGAGATCGGCGGCGGAGATGTTGGCTGTGTCGGTCATCTTTGCGATTTAGACCCGAGCGCGGTTGAATTCAATCGTATCAAGGGACTTGCAACCGAGACTATCGCTGCCAAACTGTTGGTTGTGGGTTGCCGCAATGGGGCCCATGCGTTGTCCAACCGCTTCGCTCCAAAGGAGGAGGCTTTATGTCCACCCGATTGTTCACCTCGCCGATGTTTCTCGGCTTCGACCATTTGGAACAGATGCTCGAACGCGCGTCGAAAACCTCATCAGATGGGTACCCACCGTATAATATTGAGCAAACCAGCCCGTCTGGCTTGCGAATAACCTTGGCTGTCGCGGGTTTTACGATGGATGATCTGCAGATTACCCAGGAGGATAATCAGTTGGTGATCCGTGGTCGCCAGAATGACGATACCCAAGGTCGGGTGTTTATCCATCGCGGCATCGCGGCGCGACAGTTCCAGCGTGCTTTTGTGATGGCAGAAGGGATTGAGGTGAAAGGCGCATGGCTCGATTCCGGCCTGCTGCACATCGATCTTGCCCGCCCACAACCAGCCACGAAAGTTCGCACTATCCGGATTGGCAAACCCAATCAGGCCGATGGTGCGGTTGTGGAGGGTGAAGCCGATGCCGATTAATCAACAGGAGGCTGTAATGAATATTCGTGATCTTTCAGCCGAGCAATTTGCGCATCTTGGTGTGCCACATGTGGCCTATTTCAAACCCGTGATGCTGCAAGGCGTGCGCGCCTACGCCATCCATGCCGCCGACGGCACGCCGATGGCGATGGCGGCGGATCGTGAGATCGCAATTGAGGTCGTATTGGAGAATGATTTGCAGCCGATCTGGGTGCATTGAATTTCTCTGCCGTTGACGGTCCGGCAACGCTTGATCACATCGCCGTAGCGGCGGCAACGCTGGAGGAGGGGGTGGCTTGGGTCACCTCCAAACTTGGCGTTGCACCGGGTCCGGGTGGCGCGCATCCGGATATGGGAACCCATAATCGTCTCCTCCGGCTGGATGATATCTACCTTGAGGTGATCGCGCCTGATCCCGCTGTGCCGCGTGCCCCGATAACGCCGCGTTGGTTCGGTTTGGACGATCCAGGTATCTTGAAGACTTTGCGTGATCAGGGGCCGTTTCTGATCGGCTATGTGGCACGCACGCATGATATTCACGCGGCTGTGGAAGCGGCTCTCAGGCCGCCCGGCGTGCCACGAAAGATCCGCCGTGGGGCATTAGAGTGGCTGTTCACAGTCGCTGCCGACGGATCGCTGCCGGAAGGCGGCGCACTACCGCCGCTGATACAATGGCCCGATGAAATGGTGACGCCCGCCACCAATATGGCAGTTTCTGGCCTCACTCTAATCAAGTTGGAGATCACCCATCCGGAGCCAGAATTGATCGCACGCGCTTTGGCCGCCATTGGCTTTCAGTCTGTGTTGGTTTCCGTGGTCGCTGGTCAGCGTGTGAGGCTCCGGGCGGAACTCCTTCGCCCCACTGGAGACATAGCGATTATCGGGTGAGCGGCGTCTTAAATGCGCCTGCCGTGCATGCGATCCTTCTTTAAGTGGCCCGCATTGCGAAGGGCAATGCGGGCTACAAAGCGAAAAAGGCCGGGATCACTCCCAGCCTTTTTCCACCTGATTATGCCGCCGTTGGATCAATCCACCCAATATGGCCATCGCTGCGGCGATAGACCACGTTGAGTTCCTTGGTGGCGGTGTTGCGGAACATCATCACTGTTTGATCGGCCAGATCCATCCGCATCACCGCATCACCCACGCTGAGTTCGGCGATTTCGGCCGGGGCTTCGGCGATGACAGTGGCATAGGTGCCGCTCGCCACTTGCGTTGCACCGAGGTCAGGCGCGGGCTCTTCTTCCTCTTCCTGTCGCAGGATGTATTGGCGGGCCTTTTGTGGGCGCTCCTTGTTGGCCAGATCTCGCGAATGCTCGTTCACCCGACGCCTGTAGCGGCGCAGGCGTTTGGCGATGTGTTCTGCGGCATCGTCGAACGCCGAGTTGGCGTCCGCCGCCTCACCCTCGCCCCGCAGCATCAAGCCGCGTCCGGCATGGACGTTGATGTCGCAGGTGAAGAAGCTGCGGGCACGGCTGAAAGTGACATGCGCTTCAAGCGCTTGGTCAAAATACTTACCGGCGATGACGTCCAGTTGCTGACTGACCCGCGTGCGCAGGGCGTCAGACATTTCCACTTGTTTACCAGAGACCGTGATCTGCATGCGCGTCGCCTCATGCGTAGTTCGGGACCGCCTACCGATGACGTGTCGCCCGAAGCAGCAAAGTGGCCGCCTCATGTTGGGCGCCGTTTCAGACCGGCTCGGCCTTCTCCCGTTTGCGCTGCACCGAACTTGGGATGCGCAGCGCGTCTCGGTATTTGGCCACGGTCCGCCGTGCGATGTCCACGCCTTCTGCGCGTAAAGCGGCGACAATCGCGTCATCTGACAAAATTGTATCAACGCGTTCACGCGCCACCATGTCGCGGATGCGATGGCGAACCGATTCTGCTGAATGCGACTCACCACCGTAAGTGGCTGCAATTGCAGTGGTGAAGAAGTATTTCAGCTCAAAAATACCGCGCGGCGTTGCAATGTATTTTCCGGCGGTTACCCGGCTGACAGTACTCTCATGCATTTCGACGGCATCTGCGATATCCCGCAGAATGAGTGGGCGCAGATGTCCAACGCCTTTTTTGAAAAATTCATCCTGCTGTCGCACAATTTCGGCTGAGACCTTCATAATTGTTTGCGCGCGCTGGTGCAACGACTTGACTAGCCAATTCGCGGTTTGCAGCTTTTCGGCTAGAAAATG
>CAIZGT010000568.1 GCA_903932545.1 uncultured Rhodospirillales bacterium | reverse complement strand
GGAATGCGGATCGGCACGCAGGCGTTGCAGCCGGGGCAAACCGGCGCATACGCGATGTTGTGGCTGCGGCGGAATCCGGCGCGCGACAGCCGATCATGCAGCATATCCGCCTCGGGGCCGGTGATTTCCGTCACCACTTTGCGCTCCGTCCGGCCCGGGAGATAGGGGCAGGGCAGGGGGGCGGTGGTGTAGAAGAATTGCGGTCGGCGGGGCGGCTTGTAGCTCATGCGTTGCTGAAATCTCCCAAGGCGTTGTGCGCTGATGTTCTAGGCTTGTGGCGCTTGGGTCAAATAAGATTCCAGCGCCTGTGCACGAACCACCACAAGACCTGATAGCATATCATGAATTGTGCGGTGGCGTGTCGTGACAAGTGCAACAGCGACCCAAATCAGTCCCGCCGCCATCGTGACACAGTAGAGCAGCGCATAGACGAACGCCTGCACGGCGTCCGCCTGGGTGAGCGTGTCGTTGCGCACGACTTTCAGGCCAAACAGCGCCTGACCAAACGAGGCTTGCATCGGGGTGAGCAGGCAGAGCCAAGCGTAGAGCAATGGCAGGAAAGCAATGACGCCGAAAATGGGCGTGCCGAAGCCGAACGTGGCGACGGTGAAAGTGAAACAGAACATCCAAACCAGAAACCCGATTCCGCCAAGAATGAAAGCGTCCAGCACCCAGGCCAGCACACGGCGGAGCATCACGCCCTGCGTCAAGCGGTCCTGCAGCCATAATAAGCTTACGGCGTTGAGGTTTTGCGTGTTCATGCAACTGGTCTCCAAATTGTCGATTGGCGAAAATACGATAGATCGTCGAAGTTGTCGGTGGCGACCCCAACATAGAGGGTTGAGCATAGGAGACGACAAGATGACAGAACAAGTCAGCCCATCGGGCACAGCATCGATTCGCGCCGAGGCCTGCGGCGGGCGCGATGAGTTTCAGGGTGATTTGTTTGAGAAAGGTCGATCTATTCGCAGTAACGTTGTCGGCGAAGATTATGTATCTCGCGCTTTGTCTGGGGCTGACGACTTTAGCGCGCCATTGCAGAAGCTGGTGACGGAGGCCGCCTGGGGCATGGTGTGGACGCGCGAAGGCCTGGGGTTACGCGAACGTTCGATGATTACGGTGGCGATGTTGGCCGCGCTTGGAAAATCTGAAGAGCTGCGCACGCATCTTCGCGGAGCCTGCAACAATGGTGTCACGTCAGATGAGATTCGCGAGATATTGCTGCAAGTTTGCATCTATGCCGGGTTTCCCGCCGGGATCGCGGCGTTCCGGGAGGCCCAAATGGGGCGGACATCGGCTGCGAATTCGTGATCGGTGCGTCAAGTTTTGCGCGTGAGGGCGATGAATTCATTGGGAATATGTCGCCTCCTGCGGGTGGGGTGCAGTGCGGCAAAAAAAATTACCGAATAACTAACAAACGCTTCACAAAGTCGCGAAGTTTGGTTATACGGATTTCAACGTATTCACACGGATCGGAGATTTTCATGTCGCGTCTCGGTATGCTCGCTTCCACCACCGCATTGGCCTTGGCAGCCGTAGTGGCTTCTGTTTCCACCGCTAGCGCCACGGTGATTTTCAATATCTCTGGCCAGTTTCAAAACGGCGCGATCACGAACGATCCAAGCGGTTTCAACGACATCATCAGCGGGATCACTTCGGTGACGCTGCAGAACTACGAAAGTGTGTCGCTGATCTCAGGTGGCGGTAGCACGGTTGTGGCACGCAACGCCAACAAGGCTGTGGTTGCTGCTGCTGGCATCACAACGCAGTCGTTTTATGGTTCATCGTCTAGCTCGTTCTCCATTCCTGTCGATACCAACAACGGTATGGTGCCATTCACCATCACGCTGGGTAATGCGATTTTCGGTTTCTCTGCCTTCTCACCGTCCAACTATCAGTTCGTGTCGTATGACTCGACCAACAACATCACGGGCGTGCTGAAGGAAGACTTCACTGGTTATGTTATCTCTGACGGCGGCGCTGGTTTCGCTGGCTCGACGGACAGCATCAGCATTCAGTGCCAGGACACTGGCGCAGCTTCGTGCTCTTTCCAGATCTTCGTGCCGAGCGCGGACGCAGTGCCTGAGCCGGTTTCGATGGCTGTGTTGGGCTTCGGCATTGCCGGTCTGGCCGCTGTTCGCCGTCGTCGCGCGATCTGATCTTCGGGTCATCGCTTCTGAAAAAGCCGCCTTCGGGCGGCTTTTTTTGTGGCCGTTCGGTGAGCGCCGCATAAAAAAACGGCCCGGATTTCTCCGGGCCATTTTTGTATCCGCCGCCGATCAGATGATCAGGCGTAGTTCATCATGATCGTTTTCTTGTGGGTGAAATGTTCCAGCATGCTCTCAAGGCTGGCTTCTTTGCCGAGGCCAGAGCTTTTCACGCCGCCATAGGACAAATTGGCCTGCACCACGAGGTTCTGATTGATCTGCACCAACCCAGCCTCCAAGCGATGGGCGAATTCCAGACCGATCTTGAGGTTGTTGGTCCAGACCGAAGCGGCGAGACCATATTCACTGTCATTCGCCGCATTCAGCACCGCTTCCGCGTCATCAAACGGGAACACGCAGGTGACGGGGCCGAAGATCTCTTCCGTCACCAAGCGCGAATCAGGCGGCAGGTTGGTGAAGATATGCGGCTGGATAAACTT
>CAIZGT010000567.1 GCA_903932545.1 uncultured Rhodospirillales bacterium | reverse complement strand
TCTTGCAGCATGGAGGTTTTGTGGACGCCGACTTCGGCAGCACCGTCGATGCGCTTTTCCAGCGAGATGGCGAATTTTACGCCGAGGGCTTCGGCGACGATCTGCGCCTCGGCCATCATCGAACGGCACAAAGCGCGCAGATCGGGGCGGCCGGTCAGAACATCGAGCGTGGTGCCGGTGAGGGCGGAGACGGGGTTGAAGCAGAGATTGCCCCAGAGCTTCACCCAGATCTCATCGCGGATTTTCGGACGGATCGGCGCTTTGAGGCCGGAGGCGACGAGGAGTTTGGAGATGGCCTCCACGCGCTCGGAGCGCGAGCCGTCTGGCTCACCAAGAGAGAAACGATCGCCATAGGTGTGTTCGATCACGCCGGGGGCGATGACTTCGGCGGCGGGATAGACGACGCAGCCGATGGCCTGCGATGGCGGCAGAGTGCGGGTGATGATGCCGTCTGGATCGACGGATTGAACGATATGGCCCTCATGCGCACCAGCGAGGCCGTGGAAATACCAATACGGCACGCCATTGACGCCGGTGATGAGCGCCGAGTTCGGCCCCATCATCGAGGCAATGTCGGCGGCAGCACCAGGGAGGGAATGGGCTTTGAGGGTGACGATCACATAATCCTGCTGCCCGGCCTCGGCGGCGTTGGCGACACAGCGCGGCCGGACATTGATGGTCTCACCACCCGAGTGCATCGTGACGCCGTTTTCCTGCATGGCGGCGAGATGCGCGCCACGGGCGATGAACGTCACGTCCGCCCCGGCTTGGGCGAGCTTCACACCCATCATGCCGCCGATGGCACCGGCGCCGAAGATTGCGACTTTCATGGCGCCGCCCTCAGCCCGAAATGCCGAGTTTGGCGGCGAGGCCGATGCGCATCAGCTTGCCGGTCGCGCCTTTCGGGATTTCGGCAAGAAAAACGATTTTGCGTGGGACTTTGAAGGCGGCGAGTTTCTCGGAGGCGAAGTCACGGATGGAATGCTCGTTCTCAACGCAACCCTCACGCAGCACCACGGCGGCGGCGACCTCCTCACCGAGCTTCGGGTGTGGCATGGCGAAGGTGAGGACTTGCGCCACGTCTGGGTGTTCGGACAGCACGTTGTCCACCTCCAGCGGGCTCACCTTCTCGCCGCCACGGTTGATGATTTCTTTCAGGCGGCCGGTGAGGCGGAGATAGCCGTCGGCATCAAGATAGCCCTCGTCGCCAGTGCGGAACCAGCCATTGGTGAAGGCGGTGGCGTTGGCGGAGGGGTTGTTTTCATAACCCGCGGTGACGTTGCGGCCCCGGATGACGATTTCGCCAAGTTCGCCGGTGGGCAGAATGGTGCCGTCGTCGGTCATGATCGCGATGTCTGGGCCAGCGGCGATGCCGACGGAGCCGGGGAAATGCTGGCGCGGCGGCAGCGGGTTGGCGGCCATTTGGTGGGCGGCTTCGGTCATGCCGTAGCTCTCGATGACGGGGACATGGAACGCGTCTTCAAGGTCCATCATCACCTGCGGCGGCAGAGAGGCGGAGGAGGAGCGGATCAGGCGCAGGCGGCCCCGCGCGATGAGATCGGCGTTGCGCGCGGTGAGGGTGAGCAGCGCTTGGTGCATGGTGGGCACGGCGGTGTACCAGGTCGGGCGGACTTCATCGAACTGGGCGAAGAACTTGAACGCATTGAAGCCCGGCGTGCAGGAGGTGGACGCGCCCGCAGCGATCGAGGACAACATCGCCGCAATCAGGCCGTGGATGTGGAATAGCGGCATGATGTTGAGGCACACGTCGTCGGGCGTGAGTTGGAGCGACTCACCGATATGATACGCCGACGCGGTGATGTTGATCTGACGAAGTGGAACAATCTTCGGGCGCGACGTGGTGCCGGAGGTGTGCAGAACGAGGGCGATATCGTCCGGCTCGGCAAGGCCGGGCTGGGCTGGCGTGCCGGTGAGGTTGGATTCGAGGGTGAAATCGCCGGCCGCTTCGCCGGGGATAAGCTCAACAAGAGCGATACCGCGCTTTTCAGCCACCGCACGGGCGGGCGTCTCGAAGCCCTGCAGCACGATCAGCGCGCGGGCGTTGAGGTCGGAGAGGTAAAAGTCGAACTCGTCCTCTTTATAGGCCGGGTTGAGCGGGGCGGTGGTGGCTCCGCAAGCGACGGTGAGGAACACGGCGGCCATTTCCGGCCCGTTTGGCAACACCATCGCCACGCGGTCATTGCGGCCAATACCCATCGCGTTGAGCGAGGCCACCGTTCGGCTCGCGAGATCGCGCAGCCCGCCATGCGTGAGCCAAGGCCGCCCCGGTGCGCCGAGCGCGGGAGCAAAGTGGACGGTCGCGCTCTTTGGCGCGAACAGCAAAGAGAGAATCCTCGCGTCACTTAAGCGGCTGAACCTTCCCCGGATGGTCAAAGC
>CAIZGT010000566.1 GCA_903932545.1 uncultured Rhodospirillales bacterium | reverse complement strand
GGCATCTTCGCCGCAGGCGTGCCCGGGCGCTCCGAATACGGGAACACATGCAGGAACGGAATCGCCGCTTCCTCCACCATCGCCAGCGTTTCAGCGAACAGCGCGTCATCCTCAGTCGGGAAGCCCGCAATCAAATCCGCGCCAATCCCAATCCCAGGGCGCAGCCTGCGCGCGCGCGCGATCACATCCAAACCGTCCTGGCGCAAATGCCTGCGCTTCATCCGCTTGAGGATCATGTCTGAGCCCGCCTGCAACGACAGATGCAGATGCGGCATCAGTCGCGGCTCCTCGGCGATCAAGCGCCACAAATCCTCATCAATCGCCGCCGGATCGATGGAAGACAACCGCAGACGCGCCAACTCCGGCACCAGCGCCAGCAACCGCCTTATCGCTTGGCCAAGCGTCGGCGCACCGGGCAAATCCGGCCCATACGAGGCGATATCCACCCCGGTCAGCACCACCTCGCGAGAGCCGCTCGCAACCAAGCTGCGCACCTGATCCACAATCAAGCCCAGCGGCACCGAGCGATTTGGCCCACGTCCGAACGGGATGATGCAGAACGTGCAGCGATGGTCACAGCCTTGCTGCACCTGCACGAATGCCCGCGCCCGCCCGGCGAATTCCGTCACCAATTGCGGCGCGGTCTCCTTCGCGGCCATGATATCCGTCACCGCCGAGATCGCATCAGCCGTCCAATTCTCAGGCTTCAGCTTGTCCTCATTGCCGAGCACGCGCACCACGCCGGGCAACGCCGCCCAGGCGTCTGGCTTGATCTGCACCGCACAGCCGGTGACAACGATGCGCTTGTCTGGCGCTTCGCGATGCGCACGACGAATGGCTTGGCGCGCCTGCCGCTCCGCCTCGGCGGTCACCGCACAGGTGTTGATCACGATGGTATCGCTCAGCGCCGCGGCATGGCCGCGCATCACCTCGCCTTCATAGGTGTTCAGACGGCAGCCGAAATTGAGAACCTCAACACTCACAGCGGCAGAGCTTCAAGGTTGAGTGTGCCATGGAACACCGTGGTGGCCGGGCCGGTCATCAGAACGTGGTTGTCTTCGCGCCAGTGGATTTCAAGTTCGCCGCCATCCACGATCACGCGCGCACGCCGTCCAGTCAGCCCGCGTCGTGCCGCATTAACCAAAGTGGCGCAGGCGCCCGAGCCGCAAGCCAGCGTCAGCCCCGCGCCGCGCTCCCACACCCGCAGCCGGATCTCCTCGGTCGAGACAATCTGCGCGAAGCCGATATTGGCGCGATTTGGGAATATCGCCGCATTTTCCAGGTCTGGGCCAATGGTCACAATGTCTATCGTCTTGATGTCCTCAACAAAGAACGTCGCATGCGGATTGCCCATCGAGGCGGCGGCCGGAGCCGAGACGCCAACCGCCGAAAGATCCAGATAAAGCGTGTCCACGGGTGCTGCGAGCGGGATATCCGCCCAATCGGTGCGCGCTGGCCCCATATCCACCTCAATCCGCCCATCGCCCAGCACGCGGGCGGGCAGCAGGCCCGAGACGGTCTGGATCGTGAACACGCGGCGCCCGGTTTCCGCCGCCAGTCGATCCACCACACAGCGCGTCGCATTGCCGCACGCGCCCGCTTCAGAGCCATCAGGGTTGTAGATGCGCATAAACGCATCCACGCCATGCGCTGCCGAGGCTTCGAGCACGATCACCTGATCACACCCCACGCCGCGATACCGATCCGCAATCGCGGCGGCGCGGGTGGGGGACATGCCAAGTGACATCGTGCGCTCATCAAGCACAACGAAATCATTGCCGCAGCCATGCATCTTGGTGAAAGGGGCGATCATTGATCGAGTATATGGGTTTTGTGCATCTGCACCAAAATGTTGTGCACGCAGGGCTGATGCGGCTTGCGGCGGGTTTGATGGGTGGTAAAGCTTGCGTTGATGAGCGGTTCACGCCGGGATAATACCGAATTCGGCAATCGTCCGCCCCAAGCGCCTACTCACCACGTTCCCCACACAACCCAGCCCCCACCGCGCAATCCAGTTGCATCCCCTGATCTACCACCCTATAACCCGCGCCTCGTCTGCGCGCCGGGCCTGTGGGGCATGCCCGGCCGCGACGTATTGTTCGCAATCTGCGAATAACCCGCTCTAGGAGATCAAAATGCCCAAGATGAAGACGAAGTCTTCTGTCAAGAAGCGCTTCAAAATCACCGCCACCGGCAAAGTGCTCGCCGGCCCAGGCAACAAGCGTCACGGCCTTATCAACCGCACGCAGAAGATGAAGCGGTCAAACCGCGGTTCGCAGGTTCTCACTGAGATGGACGCCAAGACCATCAAGCAGTGGGCCCCCTACGGTCTTTCGTGAGGAAATAGAGAATGGCACGTGTTAAACGCGGCGTAACAACGCACGCTCGTCACAAGAAGGTTCTCGACGCCTCCAAGGGCTTCGTGGGTCGTTCGTCCACAAATTACCGTATCGCGCTGGAACGTCTCGAAAAGTCGCTCCAATACGCGTATCGCGACCGCCGGGTGAAGAAGCGCGAATTCCGCGCGCTCTGGATCCAGCGCATCAATGCAGCCACCCGCGCGGAAGGCCTCACTTATTCGCGCTTCATGGCTGGCCTGAAGCACACCGGCATCGAGATGGATCG
>CAIZGT010000565.1 GCA_903932545.1 uncultured Rhodospirillales bacterium | reverse complement strand
GCTATCTTTCTCGGCGGCGGCGCGCATCGGCCTGGCATGATTGAGGCCGCCTGCACCGCGCTGCGCCCAGGTGGGCGGTTGGTGGCCAATGCCATCGCGTTGGAGACCGAATCCGCCCTCAGCGCCGCCTTCTTCCGCCAAGGCGGCACACTCAGCCGGATTGGAATTTCGCGCATTGACCAGGTGGGCCAAATGGCCGCCTATCGCCCGGCGATGGCGGTGACACAATATGTCTGGATCAAGCCATGATCATCGCAGGCTTCGGCAGCCGATCCGGCGTATCGGTAGAGGCACTTTATGCCGTGCTGCGTGAGGCGCAGTTGATCAGCAACACCACCGCCTTGGCCCTCGCCGTCCCGCGCTTCAAGCAACATGAGCCGGCGTTTGATGAGCTCGCCCATCGCACCGGCCTCAAGCTGCTCTGGATCGACGATCCAGCTTTGGCCGCAGCAGCCCCACTCTGCCCCACCCAATCCGATATCGCGATGCGCGAAACCGGCCACGCCTCGGTGGCCGAAGCGGCTTGCCTTGCCGCAGCCGGGTCAGGTGCCATTCTGATCCTGCCCCGCATCGCCCATCCCACCGCCACTTGCGCCTTGGCCCGCACGGCAAAAGCGCCATGACGGTGCATTTCATTGGCGCGGGGCCGGGGGCTGCTGATCTGATCACCATCAGAGGCCGCGATATTCTCGCATCCTGTGAAATGTGTCTCTATGCAGGCTCCATCGTGCCGCTATCGCTGCTCGCGCATTGCAAGCCGGGCGCAATCCTGATCGACACCGCACCGCTGACGCTCGACGAAATCGAAGCGCATTGCGTGGCCGCCCATCACGCCGGGCAAGATGTCGCGCGGCTGCACTCTGGCGATTTGTCGATCTACTCCGCAATCGCCGAGCAGATCAGACGGCTGGAACGCCACGGCATCCCCTGCACCCTCACCCCCGGCGTTCCGTCATTCTCGGCGGCGGCAGCGTTGCTGGGCGCGGAACTCACCGTGCCGGGATTGGCGCAATCAGTGGTGCTGACCCGAATTTCCGGCCGCGCCTCGCCGATGCCAGCTTGCGAGCGTTTGGAGGATTTCGCCGCCACCGGGGCAACGCTTGCGATTCATCTCGCCATTCACGCGCTGTCTGAGGTTGTCGCCCGCCTCACCCCGATCTGCGGCGCTGATTGCCCGGTGGCGGTGGTGATCCGCGCCTCATGGCCAGATGAGCGGCTGATGCGTGGCACGCTTGGCGATATCGAGGCACAATTCGCCGCAGAACCTGCCGAACGCACGGCGCTGATCCTGGTCGGGCGCGCGCTGGCAGCGGCAGATTTTCGCGAATCCGCGCTCTACAGCGTCGATTACCGCCGCAGGTTCCGCTCATGACGGCCCAGGAGCGCGCCACCGCGATCAAACACCAGCGTGTCGAGTTGGATCGCTGCCGTCCCCAGCACGTCTGCGGCCACACGCCATGCGCCTTCCGCGATCGCATCACCAAGCGCGAGCCCGCTCGCGTGTTCCAGCGCCTCAGCCGCGGTGTTGGATGCGATGATGCGCGCCTGCACATCGCCCGACGCGCCGCACGCGGCGGCCAGCTTGGCGAGCGCGGACAAATCGACGCTGCCTCGCTTGGAATGCAGATCAAGCCGCCCCTGCGCCAGCTTCACCATTTTGCCGATGCCACCGGCAATGGTCACGCGCGGCACCGGATGGGTGCGCAAATATTTCAGCATGCCGCCGACGAAATCGCCCATGTCGATCAGTGCCGTCTCCGGCAGCGCATGCAGTGCCTGCACCGCCTCCTCCGAAGCGCGCCCGGTTGCCCCCGCCACATGATCCAACCCCAGCGCGCGCGCCACGTCGATGCCGCGATGGATGGTGTCGATCCAGGCAGCGCACGAGAACGGGATCACCACGCCGGTTGTGCCGAGCACAGACAAGCCGCCGACAATGCCGAGCCTGCCGTTCAGCGTATGCCGCGCCAGTTCAGCGCCGCCGGGAATTGCGATCTCAACCTCAACATCAGCGTCGCCGAGTGCTGCGCGGATCATCTGACGTGGGACCGGGTTAATTGCGGGCTCCCCCGGCGGGATCGGCAAACCCGGGCGGGTGACCATGCCGACGCCCTCACCCGCCCGAAACACAATCCCATTTCCGGGCGGCAGCCGGGTGAGCGTTGCGCGGATCAGCGCGCCATGCGTCACATCCGGGTCATCGCCCGCGTCCTTCACCACCGCGGCGAAAGCGCGCGCGCCAACGAAGCCACTCTCGGCCAGCGCGAACGCCACGCTCTCACCGCGCGGCAGGGTAATCGTCACCGGATCGGGGAAGCCACGCCCACACAGCGCCGCCCACGCCGCCGAGGCTGCGGCAGTGGCGCAGGCGCCGGTGGTCCAGCCAGAGCGGAGGGTGCGCGAATCAACCATCCCCCCGCTTATACGCGGAGTGCGCGGCAATGACACCGCGCGGCCTTATCGTCGCAGCACCTCGCTCCGGTTCGGGTAAAACCACCATCACGCTGGGGCTGCTGGCGGCGCTGCGACGGCGCGGTGTTGCGGTGCGCGCCGGCAAATCGGGGCCAGATTACATCGACCCGGCCTTCCACGCCGCCGCCACCGGCACACCAGGCGCCAATCTCGACAGCTGGGCAATGCCGCCTGCGGTGCTGGGCGCTGTGGCGCATGCAGCGTTCGCCGACGCCGATTTCGTCCTGATCGAATCAGCGATGGGGCTGTTCGACGGCGTTC
>CAIZGT010000564.1 GCA_903932545.1 uncultured Rhodospirillales bacterium | reverse complement strand
CAGCAGGTCATACGGGACAGACTGCACCATTTGCAGCGCCTCAACCCCGCTTGCCGCCTCATCCACCCGGTGGCCGAACATTTCCAACCTCGTCACCGCCACCAGCCGGTTGGTCACATTGTCCTCAGCAAGCAGGATGCGCATCTTGCGAATCGGCTTGGTGCGGCGGCTAAAGCTGCCCCTGTCGTCGTGGTCATCTGCGCGGCCATCATGTGGTTGCGCATCCACGCCCAGCGGTAATTCAACGCGGAAGGTGGAGCCGACGCCCGGCGCGGAATCGACCGAAATCCGCCCGCCCATGCGTTCGGTCAAGCGTCGGCAAATCGCCAAACCCAGGCCGGTGCCGCCAAAATTGCGCGACGTTGAGGCATCCACCTGAAAGAACTGCTCAAACAGATGCGGCAACGCGGTCTCCGGGATCCCGATCCCAGTGTCGCGCACCGCAAGGCGCAGCAGAATGGTGCCGTCCTTGTTCTCATCCCCTTCACAAGCGATGGTGATCCCGCCTTCATGGGTAAACTTCACCGCATTGCCGACCAGATTGAGCAACACCTGCCGCAGCCGCCCAGGATCGCCGATCAGCCGTTTTGGCGTGCCCGGCGCGATTTCGGTGCGCAGCCAGAGCTGGCGTTCTTGCGCGCGCACCAGCATCAGATCGACCACACTGTTGATCAAAACGCTGATATCAAAAGAAATGCTCTCGAATTCCATCTGGCTGGCTTCGAGCTTGGAGAAATCCAGCACATCGTTGATCACCTGCATCAGGCTGCTGGCCGCCTCGCGCAACGTCCCAGCAAAGCGGCGCTGGGTGGGCGATAAGTCGCTGTCGAGCAGCAACCCGGCCATGCCGATCACGCCGTTCATCGGGGTGCGGATTTCATGACTCATCACCGCCAAGAAATCCGCCTGCGACCGACGCGCGGCCTCGGCGGCATCGCGCGCAGAGGCCAGCGCCCGCTCATTGCGCTTACGATGCGTCACATCGGCATAGCTGCGCACCACGCTGCCGTTGTGCAAGCGGTTTGTGCGGACATCGATCACCGAGCCGTTGCGAAACTCACACTCATATTGGTCGGGCTCACGCCCACCAGAGCGAATGATTGTGGCAAGGTCCACCATATCCGTGCCACGGCGATCCAAATCGCCGCGATCAAGCTGCCATTTGGTGATCTGTGAAAAGTTGAATCCCGGTTTGGCCATATCGGCGGGCAGGCTGAGCAGGCTGGCAGCGCGTTGATTGATCATCCGCACAATGCCCGCCGCATCATGCATCACAATCCCTTGGCCGATATTGGCCATCGTGAGGTGCAGCGCGCGTTGCGATGCCGCCAGTCGCTTGCTTTGGTTGATCAGGGCGAAACTGGCGAGCAACACCCCCAACGAGGCGAATGTGCCAGCCACAAGATAGCGCGTGCGGTCACGCTTATACGCAGCAAACACAAAATCTGACGACAACGTGGCAGACGCAGCCATGTTATAGGATGGAATTTTGCGATACGCGAAAAAGCCCGGTGTGCCATCCACCGGGGAGATGTTCATATAAAAATCGTTGTCGGGGCCGTTGCGGATGCGGTCGATTTGCGCGTCTGGCACAACCAACCCCAACGCCCCAGGGGTCGCCGGGCCACGAATGCGAATCACCGCATCCGAAAGCCCCACCAGCGACATCGCCGCCCCTTCAAATTTCAAATCCTGCCGTGAGTTGAGCATTGAGTTGGGGCTGATGGAGATCACCAGCACTCCCGAGAATTCTCCGCTCTGGTTGTAAAGTTTGCGGGAAAATTGGATCAGCGGCAGGTTGGACAGCCTGCCAATCACCGGCTTGCTGATAAACAGAAAATCACCGGGATTGGTCAGGTGCGCCTTGATGTGCTCGCGGTCCGCCAGGTTGACATGCATGCCGCCGGGAATATTGGTGGAGGTGACCACGCCGTGCGTGTCGGTCATGCCGATTTGGAGTGTAAGTCTCTCATCCATATCGCTGGCACGCGGGATGAGGGTTAGGTCAAAATGTTCCGGGTCTGTCCGATACAGCGCGCGCAGCATCAACTCGAAATTGTCGATCGCATCGAAGGTCCGCTTGACGCTTTCGCCAAACGCGCGGGCCATGTTGTCAGAGCGTAAGAAGGCGTCGTCCTGATACTGCTTGCGCTCTTCGTTCAGGTGTAAAAACACCCCGCCCCAAATCAAGCCAATGACAAACGTGATCAGCAAAGCATTTATGACCATCGCGCGTGAAACGGCAGAGAGCCAACCACGGCTCTTGGCATCTCGCGCAGGATTGTCGATCGTTGGTGCCATTTTCAGTGCCATTGATGGCGGAACTCTGCGTTTAAGGCGTGTTTGTTTTTATGCGTCGCAATGATCCACAGCCACGGCATTTTGGTAGCCTAACCGCATCTTCACCATTCGCACAGTGTGTGAGGGCGAGTCTTTACCAAACAACATTGTGAAAACCCGGACGCCCAAGCTATTCCGCAGCTTGGGCGAATGATCCCAGCGGCGCACAGGTGCAAACCAGATTGCGGTCGCCATAAACATTGTCCACCCGTTTCACCGATGGCCAATATTTGTTGGCTTGCACGAATGGCAATGGAAAAGCCGCCAATTGGCGCGAATAAACATGCGGCCACACATCCGCCATTACCTCGGCAGCCGTGTGCGGCGCGTTTTTCAGCGGATTGTCGGCGCGGTCCATCTCGCCTTGGCCGATGGCGGTGATCTCGGCACGGATCGAAATCATCGCATCGCAAAAACGGTCGAGCTCAGCCTGCGTCTCGCTCTCAGTCGGCTCGATCATCAGCGT
>CAIZGT010000563.1 GCA_903932545.1 uncultured Rhodospirillales bacterium | reverse complement strand
GGGGCCAGAGGCACGTGCGTTGCTGCGTGATTGCGCACATAAGACCCCTCCCCCCCCTGCGCAAGAGATTTTTTTGCGGTTTGTTGGGGGGTGATTGCATAGGCGATTTTGCGGCTAAGTTACGGACAGGGGAGAGGCTGATGAACCGCCGCATTGTCGTAATTTCACGAAGCTTCAGCCTCAATATGACCGTTTTATTGCGGACTTGGCAGCGCGCGCAACAAGGCCGTGCCTCGTTGATTGCCGCAGGGTGCGCATTCTATGCCACGTTGGCACTGTTCCCTGGCCTGAGTGTGCTGCTGTCGCTTTATGGCCTCGCGTTCAAGCCGGACAGTATCGTGAGCCAACTCGTTGTCTTGCGCGATGTACTGCCGCCTGAAGCCTATCTGCTGATCGCACGGCGCGCGCATGTATTGGTGACGCATGCAGCACCGCATCTGCAATGGAGCGTGGTGGTGGGAACCCTGATCGCGCTGTGGTCAGCCTCCACCGGCACCAAAGCCCTGCTGTCGGCCATCGACCTCATCCATGGCGGCGGGCGGCGAAGTTTGGTGCATTTTCAGTCGATGGGGATGGCGATGACGTTGGCCGCTGTGCTGGCCGCCATCATGGCCCTGGCGATTTTGCTGGCGCTGCCCGGGACATTGCATGTGCTTGGCACCGCACCACGGGCGCGGGACCTTATTCACAGATTGTCATTCGCCGTGCTGGTGGCGTTTGTGGGTGGCGCGATTGCGGCGTTGTATCGCTTTGGCCCCACCCCAAACGGCGACCGACGGCGGCTGGTCTGGCCCGGCACGCTGGCCGCCACACCGCTGTGGGTTGCGGCATCATTCGGCTTTTCGCTCTACGTCACCAAGCTGGCGGATTTCGACCTCACCTATGGCCCGCTTGCCGCCTTGGCAGGTGTGATGCTGTGGTTTTGGGTGTCGAGCTATGTGGTGCTGTTGGGTGCCGCGTTGAATGCGACGTTGGCGGAGGCGTAGATCCGGCCCAACGCATCATGGTTGGTCTGGAACACGTATGCCTCATGCGCCTTGAGTTGCGCCAACGCCTGCCGAAACGCCAGCGCGCCATAGGGACGGCCATAGACATGGGCATGCGCTGTGACGTCCATACACGCCGGGCGACCGAAGCTGACCAGGGGCCAGCCGGTGAGGGTATCGCCCAAAATCGCGGCAAACCCGGCCGGGTCGTTGCCGTAGCGCACGTCATGCGGGAAGTCGTTCACCTCCATGGTGAATGGCACGCCGACAATCGGCCCAGCTTGCGTTTGCACCACGCGCGGCAAATCCTCGTCAAAGAACTCGCAATGCCAGCCCATGCCCGCCTCGGCCAGCAATTCGGTGGTGTGCGCGCTTGGCGTGCAGCGCGGGCTGAGCCAGCCGCGTGGGCGTTGGCCGGAACTGGCCTCCAACGCGGCGATGCAGCGCGCAAGGTCTGCGCGTTCTTCGTCGATGGTTTGGGTGGCCGGGATGATGTGCTGTGACCAGCCATGGCACGCAACCGAGTGCCCCGCCGCCGTGATCGCCTGCATCAGCGCGTGGTTGCGCTCAGCGAGGATGCCAGAGACGTAGAATACCGCTGTCATCCCCGCCTCAGCCAGTACGTCGAGCAGGCGATAGGCCCCCTCTTTCGCGCCATACTCGGCCCAGGAGCGCGCTTGCAGATCCAGCACGCCGGGCTTGAGCACGTTGCCCATCGGCCCCACGCCCGGTGCCGCATTGTCAGTCCAGCCTTCGAGCATCACGCTGACGGATACCGCCAGCGTTTTCCCTGTTGGCCAGCGAGTTGGCAGCACCGGCGCGGCACGCATCAGGAATGCTCCGCCAGGATCGGCGTGGTGAGTTCCCCCAGGCCGGTGATCTTGCAGGTGACGACCATGCCCGGCAGCAGATAGCGCGGCGGGTCCATTGCGTAGCCGACGCCCGAGGGCGTGCCGGTGGCGATGATATCGCCGGGCTCCAACGTGAGGCCCGTTGAAAGCTGAGCGATAATTTCCGGCACGTCGAAGATCAACTGCCCCAAATTGCTGTGCTGGCGTTCTTCACCATCGACCGTGATCGACAACTCAATGGCGTCGAAATTCTCAACCGCACTCATGTGCAAAATATATGGCCCCATCGGGCAGGAGCGATCCAGGCCCTTGCCTTTGAGCCACTGCTCATGGCGGCGTTGCAGGTCGCGGCCGGTGATGTCGTTGAGGATGGTGATGCCGAAGACGTGGTTCCAGGCGTCCTCACGGGTGATGTTCTTGCCCGCGGGCCCGATGATCAGGGCCAGTTCAACCTCGTAGTCGAGGCGCTGGGTTACTTTTGGGTCGTGGTAGAACGGCTCGTTCGGCCCGATGACCGCAGTGGGCGGCTTTGAGAAGAATTGCGGATAATCCGGGTATTTCGTCTCCTTGCCCGCCGCGCGGTAGCCCTCGGCCACATGTTCACGATAGTTGCGACCGACGCAGAACACGTTTT
>CAIZGT010000562.1 GCA_903932545.1 uncultured Rhodospirillales bacterium | reverse complement strand
TCCAGAACGGCGTAATACTCTCTGCGATGGCGCAATATGGTGCCGGATACTCCGGTGAAGCTCGAATTCAGCATCCCCTGTGCGAGTGCCTTCTCGGAGATGGCGCGCCCAATCCGGCCATTGCCGTCTTCGAAAGGGTGAATGCTCTCGAACCATAAATGGGCAATAGCCGCACGCGTCACGCTCGGCTGCGGGGTTTCACCCTCGGGGCCCGTTTGGGCAAACCAGACGAGCAATGCATCCATCTCTCTGGGCACTCTCGACGACGGCGGGGCTTCAAAATGCACCCTCTCCTGACCCAACGCCCCTGAGACGATCTGCATCGCATCGTCATGCTGACGATAGCAGCCGATATCGGCAAGGTCGCGGCGGCCATTGGTGACCATCTGATGCCAAGCGAACAGGCTCTCATGGGTGAGTGGCGAGCCGGGCGCGCGGTAGAGGTCGGCCATGATTTCTGCGAGCCCAGCTTCCGCTGGACGCGACTTAAACGGGGCAGACGACAGGCCGAGATGCTTGCGGAGGGAAGATTGGACGCTGGCGCGATCAAGCGTCTCTCCTTCGATGGCGGAGGTGCTGAGTGCGTCTCGGCTCAACAGCTCGATATCAAGCACCTCGCGTTCGCCCTGCTCAAGGTGACGGCGTGCACCGACGGTCACGGCAGCAGCTTCGAGAAAGCGCTTTTCCTCGGCGACGATGATCCCTGCGTCCCAGCGGAAGGCGGGCCATCCTTCCAACTGCCAATTCCATACCATGAGCGATAAATCTATCAGTTATCCCTCATTATGACATCATATGATGAGCGATAAAATCGCTATTTTCCCTCATTGCTAAGCTGATAGGGGCAACAGTGAAGCAAAGGACACGATGCACCGATCCTACCCCTGATAAAGGACATCATCATGGGTACGAGAAGGTCGTAGCACACCTAGAGATGGCCCATTCGGGTGTCGTCTGACAGCCTGAAAATGCCCGCGGGCGCGGCGGTATACTCACGCAATGAACGACCTTGTTTTCACCTGTAGCTATTTCACGGTGTACATCCCGCCGTCGGCACTGGCTGTGGCGTTGCCCGCCGTTCCAGCGCTCTGCGCACGAATGCGATCAGGCTTTTCGGCCAGCGCGTCGGTTGCGCCAGAATTGGCGCATACATTTCTATCAACCACACTTTTGGGTAAAACTTCTGCAACAAAAATGCGCCGTCGATGTGGTGGAATTGGCAGACGCGCACTCTTGCCTAAGCGCCACTAAACGAGAATGCTTCTACGAATGGACGTAGAACAACCGGCACCAATAAATGTTCCGGCTGAATGAAGGAGACTGGATGTGCCTGAGAGTTGCGGTGTCGGCGAAGCCCAGCGGTGTGCCGTCGCGACGACCGAGGGTCTTCAACTCTTTTTTCAGAAATCAGCAGATCTGCGGCGGCGCGAAGCGACCGGAACGTCGGGCCTGCTACGCTTCTTCGAACGCGCAGATGCGCTACTCCGAACACCGCATACGATCTATCCCATAGAGGCTTTGCGGCCACCTCTTGTGCGGTGAGCTTCCGGGACTTCCTTGCGGTCCTAGGTGATTCTATTGGCCGTGCTCCACCGAAAATTGCGCCCATCAATATTTGGTCCATCGCTGGACTAAGACGCGATGAATTGCGGAATGCGGCGGTGCTTGCGTGGTTTCTCGACCCACGAGGCTCCCACGGCTTAGGCTCGGCGGCACTGCGTGGCTTTCTTGCTGAGGTGGCGAGGAGGACGCCGGGTTGGCCTAACTTCAGCGGAGACCTATCGCGTGTAACGGTAGTGACAGAGGAGTGGCCACTCGGCAGCGAGACAGACAGGGTGGACATCGCGATCAACGGGCCGGACTTTGCCCTCTTCGTGGAGGTGAAGATTGATGCCTTCGAGGGACCGGATCAACTGCGTCGTTACGCTGACTTGATCGAGAGGAAGGCTTTGGCCTTCGGTCGGCAGCATGGACGCTTAATATACCTCAGTCCGCGCGTGCCGCAGCATCCTCCATCAGGCTTGGGGACCATTACTTGGTACGGAGTCGCCGAGGCCCTCTCCACACTTCCGCGAAAAGGTATGAGCGGTGCCCTCGCGGCGCAGTTCGCGCGTCATGTTCGAGCATTCTTTTGAGGAGTTGGTAGATGTCGTCATCAGAGTTAGATGCCTTAATCGTCGAGCACCTCGCTGATCTTGATCGTGCAGCGGCTGGCATCGATGACATTGAAGCGAGGGTCTTTACCGCTTTTGGAGAGAAGGCGGGGGCCTGGGCCAAGAAGCAAGGGTGGATAAGCGACTTCGATTACCCCGAAGGCGGCTGGCCCGACTGGAATGCGTGGCTTGCACCTCCGGAATGGCGCACTGCAGACACAGCCGTCGAAGACGACGAGTGCGATGGGTGGTTTGCATTAAGCGTCGGCGGGGGTGACACCGAAGGCGGCAGGGTAAGTGAGGATTGGTTCCGTCTCACGCGCCTATGCGGGGCAGGAGTGGGACAGATTGGCTTTCGGTTCGGGCGACCGCACTTCGTGAAGCCCCGAAAATGGAAGCTGGCCGTCCCTCGCTCAGCTGAGCTTGTGAAGAACACTAGCTTTGTCTTGGACGAGGATGCCTCCTTCTTCCTCCCTATTACAATTCAACCTGTCACTCTTGCCCAAGCGCTCCGCGATGAAGATATCGGGGCGGCCTTGGATCCCTTCGACGCCGCCCTCGACTCTTTGCTCGACGCCAAGTCAGCCTTTGATGAGATCCTCCAAAGCTTGAGGTCTTCAGGCGGCTAAGAGGGTTATTGGGGCCGATGCCCAATTTATTCGAAATGGTAAGATACACAAAATAGCCAGATGGCTGAACGTGAGGGTGCAATGCGGAAACTAATAGCCATAGCCTTCCTATTATTAGCGCCGTTACAAGCTTTTTCAATGAATGATAACCTAGGTCAAGTTAAAATTTTGCCTGCAAGCTCTGAACAACGCTCGATCCACAAAGAAGCGTTGATCATCGAAAATATTTATATTCCCGAAAAATATAAAATATCAAAAAGTGAATTGAAGCTTTCTAAAATATCATGCTCTAATTATTCTGATGAAAAATCTTTTTCGGGTCATCTATTTAAAATAGCAAATAATAAATGCAATAATGAAGGAATCGACATTATCGCGGATGGTCATATATTCCAAAATGATCGGGATAATTATGTGGTGTCCATAGCGGATACATATACCATACCCAACGCTACGATAGCGTTAATTGAGTATGATTCGGGTGGAACTGCATGTCCGGCAAAATACGCCGCCCTTATTCTGAGCAAAAAATCCGTTCTAACTAAGGAATTTGGAGTCTGCCGCGATCTTCCATCGATAGCTTATTCAGGCAGTACATTAGTATTTACTTTTCCGGGAGAAAGTGGGTTAGACGACGAAGTTGACGTGGTTACTCCAGAGGGAGTCGAGTCATCAAATATTCCGCCTCAACTTACGGGTCCTTCTTTTTTTACAGGGATGGACCTTGCAGCAATCGCTGTGAAGACTGACAGCCCATTCAAGGTGAAAGCTATCGTCGATCAGATAAAAAACG
>CAIZGT010000561.1 GCA_903932545.1 uncultured Rhodospirillales bacterium | reverse complement strand
GTGCGCGACGAGCTGTGCGACGGTGATGAACGTGAGATCATGCGCCTGTGCGAACGCGTCAAGCTCGGGACGCTTCGCCGTCGTGCCGTCGGCGTTGAGGATCTCGCAAATCACGCCGGCCGGGATCAGCCCCGCCAAGCGCGCGATATCCACCGAGGCCTCGGTGTGCCCCGCGCGCACCAGCGATCCACCCTCGCGGGCGAGCAGCGGGAACACATGGCCCGGCGTGGTGATGTCATTGCGCGTAGAGTCGGGATTGATCGCGCGTGCGATGGTCAGTGCGCGGTCAGCAGCAGAAATGCCGGTGGAGACGCCTTCACGCGCTTCGATCGACACCGTGAACGCGGTTTGGTGGCGTGTGCCGTTGGACTGGCTCATCAGCGGCAAATCCAGCCGATCCACCTGCCCGCGCGTCATCGCCAAGCACACCAAGCCACGCGCATTCTTGATCATGAAGTTGATCGCCTCTGGCGTGGCAAATTGCGCCGGGATAACAAGATCGCCCTCGTTTTCCCGGTCTTCGTCGTCCACCAGAATGAACATCCGCCCGGCGCGCGCCTCGGCGATGATATCCTCGGCGGAGGCGATGTAGTCGCTCAGCGACTGCGTCAGCATCGAACTGGTCATGAGAATTCCCTCAACCGGGCAACGTAGCGCGCCACGGTGTCGATTTCGATATTCACCGCATCGCCCACTTCGAGCACGCCGAAATTGGTGACTTGGGCGGTATGCGGAATGATGTTGACGCCAAAGGTACAGCCCTCAACCTCGTTCACGGTCAGTGAGACGCCGTTGATCGCCACCGAGCCCTTCGGGGCGATATAGCGCGCAAGTTCGCTTGGCACATCAAAGCGCCAGCGAGTGGAGCCGTGATCGGGCGTGGCAGCAATCACCCGCCCCACGCCATCGACATGGCCGGAGACGATATGGCCGCCCAACTCGTCGCCAATTTTCAGCGGACGTTCGAGATTGATTTTCGACCCAACCACCCATTGCCCCAACGTCGTTTTGCTCAGCGTCTCAGCCGAGGCTTCGGCCGCAAACCAATCCGGGCCGAGTTCCACCGCGGTGAGGCAACAGCCAGAGCAGGCGATCGAGGCTCCGAGCGGGATTTCAGCCGTCTCGGGCCACGGCGCGCCAATCACCAGCCGCATGATCTGGCCCTCGGCGAGCGGGGTGATGGCGCGAATTTCGCCCAATCCAGTGATGATTCCGGTGAACATCAAACAACTCCACGTGTCGGAATGCGGCGATACTCACTCACTATATCGTCGCCCACCCCGCGCACCGCAACACGCTGGAAGCGTGGCATCTCTGATAGCCGTGCAAGGCCAAAATGGTTGGCAGCGGCCAAACCATCCCCACCGATCAGGCCGGGAGCATGGAACCAAACCAGATGATCGACCAAATCAGCGCCAATCAGGCTGCCCGCCAGCGACGCGCCGCCTTCGACCATCACGCGGGTGATGCCGTTTTCGGCAAGGGCTGCCAAGGCTGCCCGCAGATCGGCGGACTCGAAAACCTTCACGCCGTACTTTTCCAACGCGGCCTTATGGTCCGGATCAGCGCCGTGCTTGGCGATCAGCCAAACCGGCGACTGGTGCGCGGTGCTGACGAGGCGCGAAGTCAGCGGCGTGCGCAGCGACCCGTCCATCACCACGCGTACCATCGGCACCTGCTTCACGCCCGGCAGACGGCAGGTGAGGTCTGGATCATCGGCCATCACGGTGCCGATGCCAACGAGCATCGCATCATGCCGCCCGCGCATTGCATGAACTTCGCGCCGTGCGGCCGGGCCGGTGATCCATTGGCTCTCACCCTCAGCAGTCGCGATGCGGCCATCGAGGGTGGAGGCGAGTTTGAGGGTGATCAGCGGACGGTTCTGCGTGGTGCGCAGGAGAAACCCCGCATTAATCTCATCGGCCACTTCACGCAGCACGCCCTCAACCACTTCGATGCCTGCTTGGCGCAACATCGCCACGCCTCGGCCAGAGACGCGCGGATCCGGGTCGGCGGAGGCAATCACAACACGGGCGATACCGGCGTTGATCAACGCATCGGCACAGGGTGGGGTTTGGCCGTGATGGGCGCAGGGTTCAAGGGTGACATAGGCCGCAGCCCCCCTCGCCTGCGCGCCCGCGCTGGCGAGCGCCTGGGTTTCGGCATGCGGTCGGCCGCCGACGGCGGTTGTGGCGCGGGCGATGACGCGATGGCCGTGGGCGATCACGCAGCCGACCGAGGGGTTCGGCCATGTCTGCCCCAATCCCCGTCGCGCAAGGGCGAGGGCGGCGCGCATGTGGTTCACATCATTCATCTGTTTGTCCGTCCTTGCGAGGAGGAACGACGAAGCAAGCC
>CAIZGT010000560.1 GCA_903932545.1 uncultured Rhodospirillales bacterium | reverse complement strand
TGCCGGAATCGCTGGTGCGGTGTGGCAGCGAGTTCTTGCTTGGCATGCTGTGTTGGCGGATGCGTCCGAACCTGTCCGTTCTATCCCGCGATAGGGCGCAATGGGCGTTGATCGCGGCGTTGTTGCTGGCTGTGCTGTCACCGCATCTGGACGTGCTGTGTGTGGCAGTCGCCTGCCTGCTGGTGATTGGCTGCTCATTTGAAACCTCCCACGTGGCCGGGTGGCTTGGTGGGCGTGTCCCGCATTGGTTGGGGACGATCTCGTTTTCGATCTATTTGCTGCATCTGCCGATCCTGCCACTGCGCTCGCTGTTGGCGGGGTGGATGAGCGGGACGATGGTGGTGGATTATTACGTGGTGGGCGATCCGATCCAGGGATTGGCCTGCATCGCGGTTGTGCTCGGGTTGTCGACGTTGTCGTTCTACGGCTTCGAGAGGCCGATGCAGCGATGGTTGAAGCGCCAACGCATCTTGTCCAAACAAACCGTCATTACGACGCCACGGTCGTAATGACGGTTTGTTTGGAGGTTAAGTCGCCTTCAACGCCGCCAGGAACTTCGCAGGCGTCATTGGCACCGAGCGCATGCGCACGCCGGTGGCGTCGAACACGGCGTTCGACAGGGCGGACGGCACCACGGCGGCACTTGGTTCGCCTGCGCCCCATGGCTTCTCGTTCGGACGATCCACCAAATCCATCACCACTTTCGGCACGTCCGGGAAGGTGATGACGGGGTAGGTGGCCCAGTCGAGGCTGGTGACGGTGGAGCGGTCGAACTTCAGTTCTTCCATCAGCGCGCGGCTGACGGTTTGCACCACGTTGCCTTCGATCTGGTTGCGCAGACCGTCTGGGTTGATGATCTGGCCGCAATCATGCGCCACGAAGAAGCGTTGCGCTTTGATCTGGCCGGTTTTGCGGTTGACCTCAACTTCAGCAACGGCGGCGATGTAGGTGCGGTTGAGTTCGTATTTCACGTAGCTCACGCCGCGCCCGTAGACGATATCGCCTTGCTGGTTGCGATCTGGCGACGGGCGGGCTTCCCATTTCGCCAGGGTGCGAACGCGTTCCAGCAACTCGATGCCGCGCTTGTCGGTGAGGTATTGCAGGCGGAAGGCAATCGGGTCCGCCTTCGCCGCTGCGGCGACTTCGTCGAGGAAGCTTTCGTTGGCGAAGGTGTTCTGCATCCGGCCGGGCGTGCGGATCCAGGATGGGCGGAACGGTGTGGCGTTCAGGCGGTTGGCGATGGTGTGGACGTTGGTGAAGCCATACGGCACCGCGCTGTCCCCATTGACGCCGCCGGGTGCCATGCCGGTTTGATGTGGGCGATCCGACAATTGCGCGCCGACCAGCGGGGCAAAGCCGATGGTGCCGTTGGCGTTGAACACCGCACTTTCCCAGGCGGTGACGTTACCTTTGTCGTCAATGCCCGCCGAGAGGTCCATCAGCGTTGGTGGGCCTTTTGGATCCCAGCCGTGTTCGTCATGGCGCATCCATTGGACGCGGACCGGACGACCCTCAACAGCGCGCGACATCAGGGCAGCATCGGCGGCGGCGTCTTCATGGCCGTTGCGACCGTAGCAGCCGGAGCCATCGACGTAGAGGCAACGCACATCGTCATCGGCCAAGCCCAGCATTGCGGCCAGTTGCTTGCGCATTGAGTGCGTGGCTTGCGAGGCGGACCAGCAGGTTACTTTGCCATTCTCAATCGCCACGATGGCGCAGGAGGGGCCAATTGAGCCGTGGGTGTGGATGGCGAAATCATAGGTGGCCGACAGCTTCTTGGTGGCTGCCGCGAAGCCCGTCGGTACGTCCCCAGAATTCGACGTGACCTCGGTTTTGTCGATCTTGGTGGCGCGGACATGTTCGTAGAGCTTGGATTGCTCGGGCAGACCTGCCCAGTCGGACCATTTGGCTTCGAGCGCGCGGGAGGCTTTGATGGCGCTCCATTCGGTTTTGCAAACGACGCCCAAGAAATTGCCGTCGCGCACGAGTTTCACGAAGCCCGGAATGCTGCTGACCGAGGCTTCGTTGACCGAGATCAGGTTCGCGCCCATCGCCGGTGGGCGCACCACGCGGCCATGCAGCATGCCGTCTACCTTGACATCTTGCATGTAGGTGAAGCGACCGGTGACTTTGTCTGGGATATCGAGGCGGCGCATCGATTTGCCGACGAGTTTGAACTTGGACGGGTCTTTGCTCGGCACGTCTGGGCTGACCGGGATGGCGATGCTCTGGCCAGTGACGAGCGTGCCGTAGGAGACGGATTTGCCGCCGCCGGTGACGACGCCGTTTTCAACGGTGAGGCTTGCCACGTCCACGCCGAGCTTTGCGGCGGCCATATCGAGCAGCGCGTGCTTGGCGGTGGCGGCGGCTCTGCGGATTTGCATGCCGCCGATTTGGATGCCGTTGCTGCCCGATGAGGTGCCTTGATCGGGTGTGAGGGCGGTGTCACCGGAGATGATCGTGACGGATGCGGGGGCAACATCGAGTTCTTCGGCCACGATTTGCAGCATGGCCGTCATCAGCCCGGTGCCGAGATCAACCTTGCCGGTGAACAGCGTGACATGGCTTTGTGGATCGATGGCGAGGAAGCTGGCGACCTGATCAATTGCGAGCGGCTTGGCGGCGGCGGGGGCTACGAGGGGCGCGCTGTTGGCGGCTTGCGCCGGGGCTTTGATGGCGAGGCTGATGAACAGGCCGCCAGCGCCGAGCAACAGATCGCGGCGGGATGGGGTGAGGTCGAGCATGTGTGTTCCTCCCTTAAATCGACGCAGCGGCGCGCTGGACAGCGGCCACGATGCGGACATGGGTGCCACAGCGGCAGAGATTGTTGGCGAGTTCCGCGCGGATCTGCTCCTCGGTGGGGTGCGGATTGGTGGCGAGGAAGGCAGCGGACTGCATGATCATGCCGTTGATGCAGTAGCCGCATTGCACGGCCTGTTCCTCAATGAACGCTGCCTGCACCGGGTGCGCTTTCTCGGGGGTGCCAAGGCCTTCGAGGGTGGTGATGTTGGCGCCGTTCACGCTGAATGCGGGCGTGATGCAGGAGCGGACGGCGTGGCCGTCGATATGCACGGTGCAGGCACCGCATTGGCCAAGACCGCAGCCGAAGCGCGGTCCATGCAGGCTGAATTCATCGCGTAGGACGTAGAGCAGCGGCATATCCGGGTCTTCGATTGTGACGGATTTCTGCGCGCCGTTGATTTTGAGCGTGATTGTACTCATTGCCTAAGCCCTCCCTGGAATTAATCGATAGATAATGGGATTGGGTGGGGTGGGGCAAGTGTTGTGGATCACCGTCAATGCGTGGGGTGAGACCCGGATGGACCCACCCCACGGATGTCACTTAAAAGTCGAAGAACACTGTCTCGTCTGGGCCTTGTAGGTGGATGTCGAGGCTGTAGATCGCCTTGCCGTCGCGCTCGCTGCGGCTGGCGATCAGCGTGGCGCGGCGGGCTTGGAGTTCGATCATCCGCAGCACCGGATCATTCGCGTTGGCCTCGGCCTCATCGGCGAAATACAGGCGGGTTTGCAGGCCGATATTGATGCCGCGCGAGACCAGCCACACGCTCAGATGCGGCGCGCCGGTGCGGCCATCGGGGTTGGTGACGCAACCGGGCTTGATGGTCTCGAAGCTGAACACGCCGGTTTCAAAATCTGACCCGGCGCGGCCCCAGCCCCGGAAGGATGGGTCAATCGGCTTGTTTTGGGTATCAGCCGGGTGGTTGTAGCGACCGGCGGCATTGGCCTGCCAGACTTCCACCAACACATCACGCACCAGCGTGCCGGAGCCATCAAACACGCGGCCTTCCACGGTGATGCGCTCGCCCAGCGTTTCGGGCGTGACCATGATGTTGGAGAAGTTGTTCTCGAAAATATCAAACCCGGCTTGGCCTGGGATGAGGCCGATATGGACATAGGGGCCAGCGGTTTGCGATGCGGTTTCAGTGAGGTAGTTCAATGTGTTGATCATGGTTCAGTTTCCCGCCAGCTTGTTTTCAAACAACGTGGAGCGCGAGCCGCGCAGCACCATGTCGAAGCGATAGGCCAGCAAATCCATCGGCGCTGCGGCGTTGAGGTCGAGCGGGGCGATCAGGCGCTCGATGGCGGAGGCATCGGGGATGGTGTTGACGATCGGGCAGATTTTGATCAGCGGATCGCCCTCGAAATACATCTGCGTGACCAGACGCTGCGCAAAGCCGGTGCCGAACAACGAGAAATGGATATGCGCCGGACGCCAGGAATTGACGTAGTTGCGCCACGGATAGGGGCCGGGCTTGATGGTGCGGAAGAAGTAATAGCCATCGTTATCGGTGAGCGCGCGACCGCAGCCGCCGAAATTCGGGTCGATGGGGGCGAGATAGGTGTCGTTCTTGTGGCGATAGCGGCCACCGGCATTGGCTTGCCAGAATTCCACCAACGCGCAGCGCACCGGCTTTGCGTTCTCATCCAACACGCGGCCATGCACCAGAATGCGCTCGCCAATCGGATCACCAGTTTTGGCGAAGTTGCGGATGAGGTCGTTGTCCAGCGCCCCCAATTCGTTGTGGCCAAACACCGGGCCGGTGAATTCCGACAGGCAGCTGGGCAGCGACAGCAGCGCATTGCGCGGTGAGCGCAGGGTGGAGGTTTTGTAGATCGCAGTGAAAGCCGCCGGTTGGACGTCGCGGTTGCGCTGATAGAAGCCGACATTGCCCTGTGCTGGATGATACGGCGTGGGCGCGTTGGCGCGCGTTTGGTCAGACATTGGGTTGCCCCTCCCGTGGGTTTCAACGCGGCGGACCATCGGGGAGCAGATGCAAAAGATAAATAGATTGATTATGATATAACGCATGAATGAAATCGATCATTTGCAGCTTGATGGCCAGTTGCTCACGCTGTTCCTGGCCGTGCTGGAAGAGGGCTCGGTGACGGCGGCGGCGCGGCGGTTGGGGGTGACGCAATCGGCGGTGAGCCACGGTTTGGATCGGCTGCGGCTGATTGCGGGCGATCGGTTGTTCGTGAAATCCGGGCGCGGCATTGTTGCCACCGCGCACGCGCTGGCTTTGGCCGAGCGGGCGCGGCGGTTGCTGGACGAGATGAAGGCGTTCTCGCGCGCAGCCCCGTTCGATCCGGCCAGCGCCGAATTGTCGCTGACCATTGCCGCCAATGATCTGCAACGCGATTTGCTGCTGCCTGCGCTGTTTCAACGGCTGGAGGCGCAGTTGCGCCGGATTGATTTGCGGGTGATCCCGTCGCAATCGCCCAATGCGGCGGTGCTGCGAGAGGGGCGGTGTGATGTGATGATCTCGCCGTTGCCACCGGCTGGCACCGACATCGTGCAGCGTTTGCTGCTAAAGGATTATTACGTTTGTTATTACGACGCGGCGATGCGCGCGCCGCCGACAAGCTTGCAAGATTATCTCGCCGCGCGGCACATCACGGTGATTTATACCGACAATGAACGGCTGGATTTTGACCGTCGCTTGGGTGCACGGGCGATTGAGCGCGATGTGACGATTTCGGTGCCGAGCTTTGCCGGCGTGCCAGCCTTTCTGCGCGGCAGCACATTGCTCGCCACCATGCCCAGCCTGTTGCGCGGCCAGTTGATGCAGGGTTTTGCCGACGCGCCGGTGCCGTTGGCGGCCCAGGGCAGTGCTTTGGTGGAGTTGCCGATGTATCTGA
The DNA here is from genome assembly GCA_903932545.1 of uncultured Rhodospirillales bacterium. Classification (GTDB taxonomy): domain Bacteria; phylum Pseudomonadota; class Alphaproteobacteria; order Acetobacterales; family Acetobacteraceae; genus CAIQQQ01. The sequence goes on along the minus strand of CAIZGT010000560.1, from coordinate 652 downwards.
TTTGGCATCAACGCTATCAGAATGACTCAGCGCATCTGTGGTTGCGGCTGCAGATTATCGCCTGCGCGGCGCAGGTGAAGCGCCTGATCAGTTGAAGTTTGCCCTGATTGGGATGGGCTGTCGCGGTTTTGCTTGAGTCCAGCCAGATGCTGTGGTCCATACTGTTGGATGCACCAAGCCCAATCACAATCGACGCTGGAGATTGCCGCCGCCACTTTGCGGGGGATTTGGGCTGCGATGTTGTCGGGGTTCGGGCTGTTGGGGGTAGCACCTGAGCGGCAAGTGGTGACGGCGCGTTGGGCTGGTGCGATTTTCCGCAAGATCGATGGACTGCTGGCGCGCTATCAGGCGGGGACGCTGCGGGTTGTGACAACGCCGCGTGTGGTGACGCCCGGGCGGAAAATGGTCAACACGCCTGGCATTCGCATGCCGCGCAAATTCGCGTGGCTGGCGCTGTTGGGCAAGCATCATGCGGCGTGTTACGGCACGCAGATTGAGGCGGTGTTGCAGCAGCCGGAGATGGCGGCATTGCTCGACGCCTCGCTTCAGGCAAGGCGGATTCTGCGGCCGTTGTTGCGCGCACTCGCGGTGCCGATGCCGTGGGTGATAGACTCGCCGCGCGCGACGCGGCGCAGGCGGTTGCGCAAGCCTC